>PBOD01000175.1 GCA_002724215.1 Gemmatimonadota bacterium
AAGCGGCCTGCCTGCCTCGCCGCGCTTGGCCGATATCGAACTGCCGCGCACTACCGACCAGTTGCGGCAGGCCGGCGCTGCAGTGCGCGACCGCTCGTGGACGATGCCGACCATCGACACCGGCTCCGATATCCGCTCAATGTACGGTCCCTTGGGCGGCGGCGTGGCCGTGTTTGGTCCCAACAACTTTCCCTTCGCCTTCAATAGCGTCGCCGGCGGAGACTTCGCCGCTGCCATCGCCGCGGGCAATCCGGTCATCGGCAAGGGCAATTCCTCGCATCCGGGCACCACCAGACTGCTGGCCGAAGAGGCGCTGGCCGCCACAGAAGAGACCGGCATGCCCGCGGCGACGGTGCAACTGATCTACCGCACCAGCCACCAGGTCGGTGCCGAAATGGTCTCGCATCCAAAAATCGGCGCGACCGGCTACACGGGCTCGCGCGGCGCCGGGCTGGTGCTCAAGGAGGCCGCCGACANGGCCGGCAAGCCNATCTATCTGGAATTGAGCAGCATCAACCCGGTGGTCATTCTCCCCGGCGCCCTGGCCGAGCGCGGCGCGGAGATCGCCGACGAGTTCGCCACTTCGTGCCTGATGGGCACCGGACAGTTCTGCACCAATCCCGGTATTTTGCTGCTGCTCAAGGACGACAGCACCGACGCCTTTTTGCAGGCGGCCGGCGCCAAGTTCAACGGTGCGCCAGTGGGCACTATGCTTACCGAGGCGGTCGAAAACTCGATGGCGCACAGCGTCGGCGTGCTGACCGGCGCCGGCGCTGAGGTGCTGACCGGCGGTGCGCGCGGCGGCGGCAATGGCTTCAGCTTCCAGAATACCTTGCTCAAGGTCGATGGCGCGACCTTTCTGTCCAATGCTGAGGCCCTGCAGGAGGAGGCCTTCGGCAACGAGAGCCTGGCGATTGTAGCCGACGATATGGATCAGGCGGTGGAGGTGGCGCGGCACTTTGAGGGCAACTTGACCGGCTGTATTTACACCGACGCCGAGGGCGCGGACGAGTCGCACTACCGGCGCATCGAGCCGGTGNTGCGCAAGAAGGTGGGGCGGCTGCTCAATGACAAGATGCCGACCGGGGTGGCGGTGGTGCCGGCGATGAACCACGGGGGGCCCTATCCGGCGACGGGGCATCCGGGATTTACAGCGGTGGGGCTGCCGGCATCGATTTCGCGTTTTGCGATGCTGGCGTGCTACGACAATGTGCGGCAGCACCGGCTGCCGGCGGAACTGCGGGACCAGAATCCTTCGGGGCGGGTGTGGCGTTTGATCGATGGGGGATGGACGCAAGGGGATGTAGGGTAAGTTCTGCTGCTGACCGTTTGGAGAGAAGCCGCGAAAGTGTTTAGAGGTGAATGTGGCTCGTATAGAGCGGCCTGATTGCAATTTTCACATTGGAGAGGGATATGGCGTTTGATCTGGTATTGAAAGGCGGGCACGTGATCGATCCCAAGAACGGGATCGACGAAGCCAGGGACGTGGGGATCAACGGCAANAAGATCGCGGCAGTGGATGCGGATTTGCCCACCGGTGACGCGGGCAAGGTCGTCGATGTTAGTGGCTTGTACGTNACCCCCGGCCTGGTGGATATCCACATGCACGCCTATGCCACCGCGGGCAATCCCAGCCAGTGGGCCGGCGACAATAGCGTCTTTCCCGACGGNTTCAGTTTCCGCACCGGGGTGACGACGATGGTCGATACCGGCAGCGCGGGTTGGCGCAACTTCCACGACTTTCGTTTTCGGGTGATTGATCGCGCCCAGACCCGGCTCTTCGCGCTGGTCAATATTGTCGGGACGGGGATGACGGGGATTGAGCACGAGCAGAATCCGCACGATATGGATCCCGAGCAGACGGCGGCGGTNGCGCGCGAGCACGAAGACGTGGTTGTCGGCATCAAGACCGCGCACTACTGGGGGCCGGAGTGGATCTCGGTCGATCGCACCATCGCGGCGGCGGAGCAGGCCGATACGCGGACGATGATCGACTTCGGCTTCTTCAAAAAGGAGCGGCCNTACTATGAGCTGCTGACGGAGCGGCTNCGCCCCGGCGATATCAGNACCCACGTCTTCCGCGGGCCGACGCCGTGGTTCGACNCGGAGGGCAAGGTGCTGCCCTATTTGCACCAGGCGCGCGAGAAGGGCGTGATCTTAGACGTGGGGCACGGGGCCGGCAGCTTTTGTTTTCGCAACGCGGTCCCGGCTATCGCCCAGGGCTTCTACCCCGACTCGATTTCGACCGACCTGCACACCATNTGCATGAATATGGGTATGCTCGACATGGTGACGACGATGTCGAAATTCCTGATAATCGGCATGCCGCTCTTCGAAGTGATCCGCACCTCGACGGTCAACCCGGCGCAGGAGATCGGCCATCCCGAGCTCGGGCATCTGACCGTCGGCGCGGTGGCCGACGTGGCGGTATTGAACCTGATGCGGGGCTCCTTCGGTTACGCCGATTCGTTTGGCGGCAGGCTGGCCGGCGACCAGCGGCTGATCGCCGANCTGACGGTCAAGGANGGCGCGGTGGTGTGGGACTGGAACGGCCGCGCCGGCGTCGATTATGCCGAGCTGCCCGGCGACTATGGCATCCGCGAGGGCGAATACCTGGTCATGCCTCCGGCGTAAGAGAGCGAGCTTGGCCTTTGACCCCNGAGATCTCGATCGCGAACGCGGTCGCACGAGGATGCTCGCTAGCGAGTGGCTATTGTTACGGCCCTGTGCACGGGCTGNAGACGCATGAACCAACCGACCGATCACGACTACCTGCTGGGCGACGACCACGATGAGATGCATCGCCTGCAGATGCAGCACCAGACCTGGCAGCCGGAGACTGTGGATCTGTGGGACCGCGCCGGCTTCCGCGCGGGGCAGACNATAGTCGATGTGGGGTGCGGGCCGGGTTTGACGACTTTGGAACTGGCCGAGCGGGTGGGGCCGCAGGGCCGGGTGGTGGCGATCGACGGGTCGATGCGCTTTGTCGAGATCTCGCAGCGCAAGACGCAGGACCTCGACCACGTCGAGGTGGTCCGGGCTGACGTCCGCGCCCTCGATNTGCCCGCCGCATCGGCTGACGCCGCATTTTTGCGCTGGGTGCTGTGTTTTCTCGACGACCCGCAGACCGCGCTCAAAGGCATCGCCCGCGNCCTCAAGCCCGGTGGTCTCCTGGTCGTCATGGACNACTACAACTACGAGGCTTTCGTCGATCAGCCGGGCAGCGAGAATTTTCGGCAAGTTTTCCGCGCNGTGTACGAGAGCTTCAGCCGCGGGCTCGATATCGGCGGCCAGGTGCCGCAGATGATGGCCGCCTGCGGCCTGGACGTGGTCGAAACCATGGAGATCGGCGGCGTCGCCAGTCCGGGCGACCGGATCTGGANCTGGGTNGCCGACTTNCAGCGCATCTATTTGCCCGAGCTGGTCANAAAGGGCCTACTGGCCGAAGAGACGCGACGGGCGCANCTGGCCGAGTGGCGCGAGCGCGAGGANNATCCCGCGGCGCNCTTTGTCGCCCCGACGATGNTCGGGGTGATCGGTGCCAGGTCTTGACAATGGGCCAACAGACCCGATACGTCTTCACTCTTTGCGCGTGGGTGATATTGGCCGGCTGCGGCGAGCAGGCGCCGTGCGGGATCGCCGTGCGCGACGCCTGGATTCGCGAGCCGCCGCCGCGCAGCCCGGCGGCGGGTTATTTGGTAATTGAGAACAACTGCGCCGCCCCCGTCGCGCTCGTCGGCGCCGCAACCGCCGCTGCCGCACGCACCGAGATTCACGTGATGGAAAACAACAACGGACGGATGACCATGGATCGGGTCGATAGCCTGAATATTGCCGCGGGCGCGACGCTCGAGCTGAAGTCTGGCGCTAGCCACCTGATGCTGCTGCAATTGCTGCGGCCGCTCAAAGCCGGCGACGAGGTCGAGCTGGCGTTGCGCTTCGGCGACGGCAGCGAGCACAAGATCACGGCGCCAGTGAGAAAGGATCCGGGCTATGCGGGCGGTTAGCGCGCTGGTGCTATGTGTGCTCCTGGCGGCCTGCGGNGCAGCGCCCGAGCCCGAGCCGGCCGGTGAAGCGGCGCTGTCGGCGGAGGTGCCGCCGCTGCGCGACTTTGGCGGCATNGGCGGTGACTTTGCGCTGACCGACCAGCGCGGCGCGCCCTTCGCGCTGCAGAGCCTGCGCGGCCGGGCTGCCATGCTTTTTTTCGGCTATACCTACTGTCCCGATATCTGCCCGGTAACGCTGTCGAAAATGGGTCGCGTCTACCAATTGCTCGGCGAGCGCGAAAGCGAGCTGGCGACGCTCTTTATCACCGTNGATCCCGAGCGCGACACCGCGGAGAAGCTGACCGAGTACCTGGATTATTTTGCCATCGACGCCATTGGCNTAGGCGGCAGCAAGNAACAGATCGACGGGGTGATCGGCCAGTACGGGGGCCATTACTCGCTCGACAGGGAAGAGGGGCAGGTCGCCGACTATCTCGTCGACCATTCGACCTATACCTATCTGATCGACCAGCAGGGCCGGGTGCGCTTTCTCTTCCGCCAGAGCGACGGACCCGAGCTGATGGCGGCGGTCACCCAGCAGCTCTTCGCCGAATAAGCTTGACGGCGGCCAGGGCGGCGGCTACTGTCGTGGCTATGAGAGACGCACTGCTCAAAATCCTCAAGATCGTCCATTTGCTGGCGTGGTTTCCCCTCAATCCCCTTCTGGGTTGCGATTTCCCGTTGCGGATATTGCGCCGCCTCCGCCGTCGTTGAGATCCCGCGCGCGACCCGATCTGCTGCCGCCGGACGCCTCAGGCGGTTTTTTTGTGCCTGCCCGCCGGGACAAAANCAGCTTGGCAGATGGCGAGATATCTTTTAGTTTAATGCACTTATGAACGCTCTGNCGCGCCTTATTCTCNTGTGTNTGTGGCTCGCNGGCTGCGACTCCCACCAGAGTCCGACCCATTCTGGCGATGCAGCCGACTTTGCCGCGCTGCCCTCGGCCAAACTCGTCGGCCGGCCCTTCGTCTACGAGGTGCGCCACGGGGGCGAACAGGTCTTCCGCATCGAGGCGCTCAAGTGGCGCGATGGTCACACCGGCGCGGTGTCGGTGACATATGACGCGCCCTGGGGCGTCAATCCCGTCTTTTCGCTGGCCACCGACGCGGCGCTGGCCCACGGCGTGCGCATGGACCTNGAGATCGTCAGNGCCAAGCTGCAGTTCTATAGCCGCCGGCCCATTATCGGGCGCATGCTCCGCGAATTGGCCCCCAATGGCATTGGCTTTTTCGGTCACGGCCACGAGCACGTGCCGCACGACTGGTTCGGCTACAAGCAGGCCTACGAATCTTTCCGCACCAACTTCGACTTGATGAAGACGTGGGGCCTCAATCCCAAGGTCTACGCCTACCCCAACTGGGGGGCCAGCATCAGTACCCAGGCTGCTAACCGCGAGGCGGGTTTTATCGCCGCCCGNGGCGGCACCCGGCGCCCCGCGCAACGCGCCGACTATTTCATCTGCCCTGGCGCGGTGCGCGAGCCCGACAACTGGTACTATCTGCCGTCGGTGATCATGGGCGCCCAGGACGGGACCGACATCCCCTACCACGAGGCGCTGGTGCCGATCCTCAAAGAGGCGCAGCAAGCCGATGCCTGGGTTATCCTCACCTACCACTCGATCGGCAATCCCGAGGGCTGGGGTTTTTATCCGGCCCATGAGTTTGAGCTAGANGTCGGCTATATCGCCCGGTCCGGTATGTGGAGCGGCAATATGGACGCGGTGGCCGCGTATATCCAGGAGCGCAACGCGCTCGACATCAAGGTCGTGCGCTACTTCGGCATCGGCACGCCCAAGCAATACGAACTGAGCATCGGCGANGGGCTGGACAATGCCGTCTACGACGAGCCGCTGACGTTCGAATTCCGNTTCAATCCCGAGTTCGACGTGCAGGGCATCCGCATCGNCCCGCCGGTGGAGGGCGGATCATCCTTCGCGGTGGAGGACGATGTATTGCGGCTCAATATCGTCCCCGACGAGCGGCGCTACGCGCTGGTGCTGGAGCGCGGTCAATAAGCCTNTTCCTCGCGCGCCCGTCCGGCGTCGCGATATTCAAACTCTCTGTCGTCGCTGGCGAGCAAGCGGATCGGTCGGATGGGGGGTGCGGGTCTCGCGGCTTTTGCAAAGCCACATCACACGGGCCTGCGTTCTACCCCCTCACCCCTACCACGTCCGTTCCTTCAACAAATCCTGTATTGCCTCTTTCGGCACTGGCAATTCGTCGATGTGATCTTCGAGCCAGCGNGAGAAGTCGGCTTCTATCTCGTCGGTCCAGCGGGTGTCGATCTGGCCGGGGGTGTACTCGCCCTCGGCCAGCCGCTGTTTGCCGAACATGTCGCGGAGGTTGATGACTTCTGAAGTGGTNACGACCTTTTCGGCTAGATGCGGCGGGATGAAGATCACGCCCTCGCGCTTGCCCAGGACCACGTCGCCGGGCATGCAGGTGGCCGCGCCGATGCGTATGGGGCAGTTCATGCCGGAGAGCATGATGGTCGGCGAGGCATAAGAGGGGTCCCAGCCGCGCACGAAGCTGGTGAAGCCCTCGATTTCTTCGATGCCCTCCAGGTCGCGCACGGCCGCATCGTGGACCACGCCATTGCCCGAGTTGGCGTAGATGGCGGCGGCGAGATTGTCGCCGATGACCGGGCCCTGCACAATCTTTCCATAGACATCCGCTACGTAGACATCGCCTTGGACCAGCGCGTCGATCGGCCACGAAATCTGGTCGCCGACCTGGCCGGTGCGCTCGCCCTTTTCCTCCATGATGCGGCGCATTATTGGACGGCGNGGCATGTACATGGCGGTGACGGCGCGGCCGCAGAGAGTGCCGCCAGGGTGGGTGCATTGCCAGTTNCCCTCATACTGATGCTCGTAGCCGTCGCCGCGGATGACGCCCCAGGCCTGGGTAATGGTGATGTTGCGCATGCGCTCGATGATGGTGTCGGGAACCTTGGGGCGGCCGTCATCAAAGCGGTCGCCGGTCCATTCGGGNGTGTATTCGATCAGTTCTTCGCAGGTGAGGTTGAGGGGGGCGAACTTTTCCATNGGGTAAGGGATCTCCTTGGATTGCTAAGGGTCGCGTGCTNGAGGTGGAGGAATATAGGAGGGGGGTACGGGNGTTACAAGCTCTGGATNGTCAGGCGCATCTCAAGAGGAGANAGTGCTGGCGCNGATCCAGGGCAGNGGCCAAGCGGGTCCGATGCGATAAAAGACTTGCTCCGGTCGCCCCGGTCGCCTTAAATCCTCTAGCGAAACCCGGGCGACAAAAGGAACGACCAGGTCCATCGAAGAAAGCGTACTGGAGTTGGCTGCCGACCCCGCGCCTGGTCGCCAGGACCGCGCCCAGGCTCTACGCCGATCACACTGAGGAGCATCCGTGAGCAAAGCGCAAGACCGCGCCGAAGCCTTGGCCGCCGGGCTCTACGCCCACCAGATTGAGGGCATCGCCTTCTTGCTGGGTCGCCAGCGGGCGATCCTCGCCGACGACATGGGCCTGGGCAAGACACGGCAGTCAGTACTGGCGCTGAAGGAGGCGCGGCCGGAGGGGCCTTATCTGGTCGTCTGCCCGGCCGCGGTCAAAACCAACTGGGCGCGCGAAATTGAGATCGTGCTGCCCGCCGCCGAGATCGCCGTTGTCGGACCAGAGCCCACCCCGGAGCCCGGCTATGCGGGCTGGGTGGTGATCAATTACGACATCCTCGCCAAACACCCCCTGCAAGCCCACGCCTGGCGCGGCCTGGTCTTTGACGAAGCGCACTATCTCAAAAACTACCGCAGCCAGCGGCACCGCCTGTCGATGGAACTGGTCAAAGCCGTCGATGACGAGGCGGTGGTGCACTTGCTCACTGGCACACCGCTGACCAGCCGTCCGCGCGATCTTTTTCCGTTATTGCAATTGGCCAGGCACGCGCTGGGCCGCTCGTTTACATCATTTGCCAGGCGCTATTGCGACGGCTATCAGGGCGATTACGGCTGGGTCGCGGACGGAGCGTCGAATATCGAAGAATTGACCGTGCAGTTGCACGGCATCATGCTGCGCCGCACCAAGGCCGAGGTGTTGGACCTGCCGCCCAAGCTGCGTTCCTGGCTCGAGGTCGAGATCGCCAGCAATGTGGCGCGACAGATGAGCGAGGCGGTGCTGGAACTATTGCAGACCATCTCGCGCCGGGGCCAGATCGAACTCGAGGGCGAGACCGAGGCAGAGCGGCGGTCGCGGCAGGGATGGGTGCTGGGCCAATTGACCACCGCGCGCAACCGCCTGGCCATCGCCAAGGTCCGCAGTACCATTCCCTTTGTCGAAAACGCCATAGAGCAGGGCGAGAAGGTGCTGGTTTTTTCGTGCTATCTGGCGCCGGTCAATACGCTGCGCAAGCACTTCGGCAGCAAGGCGGTGGCGATCACCGGCGAGGTGCCGGCCGATCAGCGCCAACAGCTGGCCGATCGTTTCCAGCAGGACGACGAGGTGCGGGTTATGGCGGCGCAGATCACCGCCGCCGGCGTCGGGCTCAATCTGACCGCGGCGCGGCAGGTGGTCTTCAACGATCTCGATTGGGTGCCGGTCAACCACTGGCAGGCCGAAGACCGCGCCTATCGCATCGGCCAGCAACAGGCGGTCAATGTGACCTATATGGTCGGCAGCGGCACCGTCGACGAGTTCGTGCGCGCGGTGCTCGAGACCAAGTCGGCGCTGATCGATCAGCTGGTCGAAGGCAGTGCCCTGCCCGAGGATTACCAGAGCGATGTAATGGGCGAACTGCGGCGGGTGATGGGGGCGCTGGAGCCGAAGATGGCGGCGCTGGCGGGCCAGGAGGTGGACGAAAAGAAGGTGGTGGATCTGCTGCGCGAGGCGGGGGCGGCGTTTGCGGCGCAGCAGCCAGAGGCGGGAGCAGAGGCGAGGTCGCGGCAACCGTCAGCCGCAGCGGTGGCGGTGCTGGCGCGGGTGCTTGCGGGGCCGGAACGAACGGTGTACAGGGTGGAGAGTGCGTCGAAGGCGGGGGCGTTTTACGAGCTGGAGGTGGTGGGGAGCGATGTGAGTTGTTCTTGCAAGGGGTTTTCTTATCGCGGGGTTTGCCAGCATGCGCGGCGGTTGAAGGAGGCGCTGGTGAAGGGCGGGGCGTTGCCGGAGGGGTTTGTGAAGGGGTAGGGAGCGAAGAAGGAGCGGAGGTGTCGCCAATGGTGGCAACCGCAGGTCGGCGGCAGGGCGACCAGGGCCGACCCGCAAGCGCGTGTTGGGCAAGTGATATGCAGAAACCCTTGTATGGCAGATTATGCGGTCCAGCAATCGTCGGTGTAGTGGTCTCGCTCGAACAACTGGCGCCGGTAGGCGTCAGCATCGTCCAGCCACTCTGCGGGGATCTCCTGCGTGTAGCGGTGCGGCGGGCCGGCTTCCTTGAAGATGTCGATATTGAAAATGCGATAGAGCTGGGGCGAGTCGACGGGTTTGGCTTCGACCCCGTGGAAGATGCGGGCGTTGATGTAGACCATGCTGCCGGGCGGGACGTCGAGGCGCACTTCCTCGAGCGTGCGGCCGGCTTCCTGGTCGTAGTCGCCGGCGAGCATGCGTTCGGGCGTGGCTGCTTCAGTGGGGGCGACGAGGTGGCTGCCGGGGATGACCTTGAGGTTGCGGTCGCCGCGGGCAGAGCCATTGGGGTAGTAGAGGATCTGGATGTAGTAGCCATCGCGCTCGGCCAGATTGACGGGATTGTGGTGCTTCCAGTGGTGGTGGTCCTGGTGGTAGGAGATGGGACCGATGCCGCGGGGAGCGAGGTTGAGCGCGGAGTGGCAGAAGTGGTAGTCGTTTTGGATTGTAGCTTTAAGCAGCGCGGTGACAAAGGGATCGTCGATGAGCTGGTGGCCGACGGGGCCGCGGTTGTTCCAGGGGCGGACGAAGTAGGATGTGCGCTCGGTGGCCGGCCGGTCTTCTAGGGTCTCAAGGTAGCACTGGACGTCCTGCTGCTGGTGTATTTCCGCGCTCAGGGCTTCGCGGGCTGCGTCGGTGAGCACGTCGGGATAGAAGATGTAGCCGTCGTTGTGGAAGGAGTCGAGGTCGGCGGCCGATGGGGCCTGGCGGCGGAAGAGCGAGTTCAAGAGCGGTCCTTTATATTGTGAAAATCTGTGGATGATTTGCGGTCTTTTCGGCACGGGCCGCGCACTGCTGTGCCGAGTATCAGGGGTTGCGACCCGGCGTCTGCCGGCGATCAGCAACGGTTGTGGCGATTCGGCAATTATCGCCGCGGTACGCCGCCATTGGGCTGGTCGAAGTGGGTCTTGAGGTCGGGATGCTCGACGATGAAATCCTTGACGTCCATGACGATATTCTCTTGCAGCTGCACCGTCTGTCCGCCGTCTACGGCCAGGGTCTGCCCGGTGATGAAAGACGCCTCGGGTGCGCAGAGGAAGGTCACCGCCGCGCCGATGTCTTCGGGTGTGCCCAGGCGCCGCACCGGGTAGTGCAGCTCGAAGAGGCGGTAGCCCTCGTCGTTGCCCATCTCGTCCCACATTTTGCGCATATTCTCGGTGACGATATGGCCCGGGGCGATGGCGTTGACGGTAATGCCATCGGGCCCGAAATCGACCGCCAGCTGCCGGGTCAGGCCGATCACTGCGGTCTTGCCGACATTGTAGATCAGCCGCTCGGGCGCTTGCAGCATGCCGTGGATCGAGGAGATGTTGACGATGCGCCCGACCTCCGAAGCGGGCAGGCCTTCAGGCGCGCCCGATGCCCGCATCGCCGGGATGGCGGCGCGGGCGCCCAGGTACAGCGCGTCTACTAAAGACGCCATGCCGGCGCGCCAGCCGTCGGGCTCGATCTCAACGGCGGTGCCGCGCATCCACGCGCCGCCGCTGAAGGCGTTCTGCACCAGGATGTCGAGGCGGCCATACTCTTCGACCGCGCAATCGACCATCTCCGCCGCGACCGATTCCTCGGCTACGTCGCCGGCCATTACCGAGGCCGCGCCGCCCGCCTGCCGAATGCGCTCGGCGTTTTGCGCGGCGGTTTCCGAATCGATGTCGACGATCAGCACCTGCGCGCCGTCGGCGGCCAAACAGCGCGCGCATCCGCCGCCGATGCCCTGGGCGCCGCCGGTGACGATGGCAACCTTGCCAGCGAGTTTTCCTGCTGCCATTGAATACCTCCTACGGTAGTCGCAAAGCCACCAGCTCGGCCGGTTGGTCGGCGCCGCCGGTGGGGATGGCGATGTATTGCTTGCCACCGGCCATGTAGGTGATGGGCTGGCCCGAGGCGTTGCGCGGCAGCTCGATCCGGCCTACCAGCTCGCCGTCGTCGGGATCGAAGGCCCAGAGATAGGGCGCATTGGGATTGATCTTGACCTCGATAGCATTGCCGCGCGGCGAGTTATTGACCACGTCCCACTGCGCCTGGGTCGCGGCGAAGAGCAGGCTTTCGGTGATGATCGGGAAGTTGCGCTGGGCCCAGCCCAGCTGCGGCAGGTCGAGGTGCGCGAGGCTGGAATGGTTGCGCGGGCCGTCGCCGACCGGCACCTGCCAGGCGTGCTCGCCGCTGTTGAGGTCGATGGCGGTGATGCGGCCGTAGGGTGGTTTCAAAAGCGGTAGGCCACGCGGGCCATTCGGGCCGAAGGTGACACCCCCTGTATAGCGGAAGTGGGCGTCGGGATCTTCGGCTTTGGTGATGGTCAGGAAAGTCGGGAAAGTATACGAGGGGATATAGATCACGCCCTTGCCGGGGTGAACCGCGGCGCCGGCCCAGCTGGCTCCGCCGATAATGCCCGGCACGATGATCGTGCCCTTCTTCTCGAGGCTGGCCTGGGTCTGCACCGTGTAGAGCGGGCCGTAGCTGTAGTCGTCGAGAATGGTCTTGGCCATCTGGCGCAGCGTCGGCGTAAAATCGATGAGGTCGTCCTCGGTCAGGCCCTGGCGCTCGAAGGCGGCGGGTTTGCTGGGTATGGGCTGGGTCGGCGAGGACTTTTCGCCGGGGATATCCGACTGCGGCACCGGCTTTTCTTCAATGGGCCAGATCGGCTCGCCGCTGACGCGGTCGAAGACGAAGCAAAAGCCCTGTTTGGTGACCTGCGCCACGGCCTTGACCTTTGTCCCGTCGATCTCGATGTCGACGAGGTTGGGTGCGGCCGGCAGGTCGTAGTCCCAGAGGCCGTGGTGGGCGATCTGGAAGTGCCAGATGCGCTCGCCGCTGGCGGCGTCGAGGCAGACGATCGATTCGGCGAAGAGATTGTCGCCGTGGCGGTGGCCGCCGTAGTAGTCGTTGGTCGGGGTGCTGACCGGCAGGTAGACGCGGTTGAGCTCGGGATCGGCGCTCATCATGGTCCAGACATTGGTATTGCCGGTGTTTTGCCACGAGCCTTGCTCCCAGGTCTCGTTGCCGAAGTCGCCCTCCTGCGGAATGGTCTCGAAAACCCACTTTTGTGCGCCGGTACGCACGTCGAAGCCGCGCACATCGCCGGGCGGCATGGCCTTTTCGGGCGGGATGCCAACGGCGAAGGCGTCGAGGACCACCGCGCCGACGACCGCCACGTCGCGGCAGATGACCGGCGGTGAGGTGACGGCGTAGAGCTCGCGCTTGACGGGCCGGCGCAGGCCCTTGGTGAGGTCGACGCGGCCGTTGTCGCCGAAGCCGGCGACGGGTTGGCCGGTGTCGGCGTCGAGGGCGATCAGATAGGCGTCGCCGGTGCCGAAGAGGACGCGGCGGTCGTCGCCGTCCTCCCAGTAGGAGACGCCGCGATGGACCAGCCCGACATTGGCCGGGGTGCCGGATCGCCAGGTGCCGGGATCGTAGGTCCAGACGGTTTTACCCGTCTGCGCGTCGATGGCGGCGACCTGATTGAGCGAGGTGCTGACGTAGAGGCGGTCGCCGACCTGTAGCGGCGTGCCCTCAAAGACCATGGTCCACAGTTCGGGATGGGTGTCGAGGATGGGCTGGTCGGCCGAAGCCCAGGTCCAGGCTACTTCGAGTTGGCCGAAGTTCTCGGCGTCGATCTGCGAGAAGGGGGCGTACTTGGTGCTGGCGGCGGTCGCGCCGTAAGAGCGCCATTCGGCGTCCTGGGCCGCAAGGGGCGCGGCGAGCAGGAGCAGGCTAAGGAGTAGAGAGCGGGTCATGGGGAGAAACTCCTTGGGGATGCTGAAGCGGCGGGTGGACGGGCCGAACGAGGACATCCCCTACGCTCATTCTCGCCCGACATTCCGTCGGGCGCTGAGGATAGCAATCCGCCAGGGAGCTGTCCTCGTTCGGTCCTTCGGCACTACTGCGATTTATTCGCGAAAAATGTGGGGATAGTATACGGCTTTTGGTGGGGTAGGCGCCAGTGGTTGGTTGCCGGTTCGCAATGGCGCATCAGGAATAGCCCCCTATCCCCAATAGTTCCTTTGTCTCCTCGTCGCAATCTTCGAGCACTTGCTGCGTCAGCCCATCCGGCGGCGGCGATCCGCCGTGCGGCGACTTGCGCAGCCAGGTCGGGGTGTAGCTGAGAATCAGCATGCGGCGTTTCTTGCCCAGGGTCGGCATGCCGCGGTGCCAGAGATTGCCGTGGACCATGACGGTGCTACCCGCCGGCACGCGGATGACCTGCTCGCCCTCGATCGACGCGAAGACCTGGTGGTCGGGATGGCGGTCGAGCCAGGCGTGCGAGCCGGGCACTATGCCGATCGGCCCGGTGTCATCGTCGAGGTCGTCGAGGTAGATCAGCGCGTCGATGCAGTGCGGTTGCGAAAACCAGGGCGGCAGCGGGTTGGAAATCACCCGCATGTGCTGGTGCCAGTTGGTCTCCTGGCGCTCGGCGCCGGGGAAGCTGATGCGGGCGCTCAAACCGCGTAGGCGCAACAGCGGCCCCATCATCGCGCGGCAGACCGAGAGCACGGGCGGGAACTTGAGCAACTCCAGGAAGACCGGATCCTTGTCCATCAAGTGGCGCAGGATAATGCCCCAGGAGCGGTCCTTGGGCGGATTTCTGCGGTGGCGGTCCCACTCGGCGGCTTCGAGGCGGTCGAGGGCGTCCTGCAGCCGGGTCAGCGCCTCGCCCTGGAAGAGTCTTTCGCGGATGAGATAGCCCGTTGCGGCGAAGGCCTCCAATTCTTCGGGCGTGGCGTGGACTTCGAATTCGGGTGGGTAGTGCAGCGCCTCGTGGCGGTTGAGGACGGTGTAGGAAACCGTGTGGCGGCTGGCGCTCATGGCGCTAGGTCGCCCTCGAAGATCCGGCGCATGGCCGGAGTCAGCGCACCCGCGTTCTCCATGCGCTCGGCCCAATGCGGCGGCGTGCCCTCGTTCCATCGGGCCGGCGCGGCCGTCGGGTCGGGGGTGCGGTAGGCCATCAACAGACCCCAGCGGGTCTCGGCGGTATCGTCGCGATGCCCCACGTGGTGCGGCATGTGGTGGCCGAAGGAGACCATGCTGCCCGGTGGCAAAGACAGCTTCTCAATGCGCAGCGGCTCGCCGCTGAAGGCGTGGACCTTGCCCTTGAGCCAGCCGGCTTCGAAGGTGTCGTCGTAGTCGGGACGGGCGGTGCTCCAGCGATAGGGCACGCGGTAGAGGTGGGCGCCGGGGACCACCGCCAGTTCGCCGCCGCCGTCGTGTAGGCCCATGCCCTCGGGATAGCACAGGGTGCGGACGCATTGCTGGTGCAGGTAGTCGGCTATAGGCGTTGCGCCGCCGTCTATCGGATCTTCGATTTCGTGCTGGCCCTGGCGGTAGGGGTGCCCGTGCCAGCGGCGGCCGCGCGAGCCGGGGGTGCGGTTGAGCATCAGCACGTGGTCGATGAGGAAGCGCGGTCCCAGCACTTTGGCGAAGAGCGCCATCATCTGCGGATGGACGGTGGCGATATCGAGGATGAAGTCGTCGTAGGCCAGCGGGAAGTACTCGGGAAAGATGCCCTGCCAGTCAAAGCCGTCGGTGGCGAGGGCGGGATCGAAGATGCCCTGCTGGTACATGTACTCGCGCAGTTCGGGCGGCATGAACTTCATCTGCTCCGAGCCGCCTGTACAGGCGGCCAGGAACTCGTTGGTGATCTTTTCCGGGTCGGGGTCCGAGATGCCACGGCTCTGGTAGTCGACGGCGCCCCAATCGCTGTGGCGGACCACGCTGTCGTTGAGGGCCTGGAGCTTTTGCAGGCTGGCCGACCACTGTGCGCGGCCCTCGTCGGTGAGCACGCCTTTCCACACCCAGTAGCCCTCGCGCTCGAAGAAGGCGCGGTCGAACGCGGCGAGTACGTCGGGGCGCAGGAGGTTGTCGAGACGGCTGGGCGGGTTTTGTTTCATTGGGTGCGATCCAGCAGCTAAACGAATTTGACCACGACCAGCAGCACGATGAGAATCATCAGCACGGTGGGCACCTCGTTGAGCATGCGGTAGAATTTCTCGCTCTTTTCATTCTCGCCGCG
>PBOD01000176.1 GCA_002724215.1 Gemmatimonadota bacterium
TGTCGTCAGCGTGATGGTCGCCATAGGCGACACCCTCGCCGAGGACCAGCCCGTCATCGAGCTCGAAACCGACAAGGCCGTCATCGAAGTCCCCTCCTCTGTCGCGGGCACCATCACCGAAATTCTCATCCAGCAGGGCGACACCCTCGCCGTCGGGCAGGCCATACTCAAAGTCGAGTCCGCCGCACAAGAGCAGTCTGCCGCGCCTGCGACACCCGTCCCCCAGCCAGCAGCCGCGCCCACCGAAGAAGCCGTCGAAGGGGCCGTCGAAGGGCCAAAAGCAGCAGCACCGGCACCGGTCCCAGCGGCGGCAACGCCGACCAAGCTCGTTCCGGCCGCTCCTTCGACGCGGCGCCTGGCCCGCGAAATCGGCGTCGACATCGCCCAGGTCGAGGGCTCCGGTCCCGGCGGCCGCATATCCATCGACGACGTCAAATCCCACTCGAAGAAATTGCACCAATCGCGCGCGGTCGCCCCCGGCTCTGCCACCGCCGCCGCGCCGCTGCCCGACTTCAGCCAGTGGGGCGAGATTAGCCGCGAGCCGATGAGCAAGGTGCGGCAAATAACCGCCGAGCGCCTGTCGCAGGCATGGGCGACCATCCCGATGGTCACCCAGTTCGACAAGGCCGACACCACCGATGTCGAGAAGTGGCGCAAGGAGTACGGCAAGAAGGCCGAAGCCGCCGGCGGCAAACTCTCGCCGACCGCGATCCTGATCAAAGTGCTCGGCGCAGCGCTGAAGGCCTTCCCGCAATTCAACGCCAGCATCGACATGGCCAACCAGGAGATCATCTACAAGCAGTACTGCAATATCGGCATCGCCGTCGATACTCCACACGGGCTGCTGGTGCCGGTGATCCGCGACGTCGATCAGAAGAATATCATCGAGCTATCGGTCGCGCTGACCGAGATGGCGCAGAAGACCCGCGAGCGCAAAGTGAGCCCCGCCGAGATGCAGGGGGCCTCGATGACCATCAGCAATGTCGGCGCCATGGGCGGCACCGCCTTCACGCCCATCGTCAATCCGCCAGAGGTGGCGATCCTCGGCGTCGCTCGTTCCAGCGTCGAGCCCACCTATATTGACGGCCAATTGCAGCCGCGCACCATCATGCCGCTGTCGCTGTCCTACGACCACCGCCTGATCGACGGGGCCGATGGCGCGCGCTTTCTGCGCTGGATTTGCGCGGCGCTAGAAAACCCCTTCGTCGTCCTGCTGGAGGGCTGAGATCGTGAAAAAGACACAAGTCGCCGTCATCGGCGGCGGCCCCGGCGGTTATGTCGCCGCCTTCAAGGCCGCCGACCTCGGTCTCGATGTCACCCTTATAGACGAGGAAGCCCATCCGGGCGGGGTCTGCCTCTATCGCGGCTGCATTCCCTCCAAGGCCCTGTTGCATATCGCCAAGCTGCTCAACGAGGCCCGAGCAGCGGAAAAGTGGGGCGTCAAATTCGCCGCGCCCGAGCTTGACCTCGACCGCCTCCGGGCGTGGAAGGACGAAGTGGTCGCCAAGATGACCGGCGGCCTGGGCCAACTGGTCAAGGCGCGCAAGCTCAACCACATCCAGGGCCGCGCTCGCTTCGTCGCTGCCAACACCCTGGACATCGACCAGGCCGACGGCGACAAGAGCCAGCTCCAGTTCGACTACGCCATTCTCGCCACCGGCTCGCGCCCGGCCGTCCCCGGCGTCTTCCGCATCGAGTCGGAACGCATCGTGGATTCTACCGGCGCGCTGGCGCTCACCGATGTCCCCGGCTCGCTGCTGGTGGTCGGCGGCGGCATTATCGGCATGGAGCTCGGCCAGGTCTACGCGGCTTTGGGTTCTCGGGTTTCGGTCGTCGAAATGCTGCCGGGACTGATCCCGCCCGCCGATCGCGACCTCGTCAAACCGCTGCACAACAAGGTCGCCGAGCGCTTCGACGAGATCATGCTCAACACCCAGGTGACGAATTTGCAGGAGGGCGCCGACGGCCTGACTGTGGAACTCAAAACCCCCGCCGGCAGCACCGAATCTAAAACCTACGACAAAATCCTGCTCTCCGTCGGCCGCGTCCCCAACAGCGAGGACATCGGCCTGGAGCACACGGCCATCGCCGTCGATGAGCGCAACTACGTCCAGGTCGATGGCCAGATGCGCACCGCCGAATCCTCGATCTTCGCCATCGGCGACCTGGTCGGCGCCGCCCTGGCCCACACCGCCTCGCACCAGGGGGCGCTAGTCGCCGAGATCATCGCCGGCCACGACAAACTGGTCTTCGAGCCCAACGCCATCCCCAACGTGGTCTACACCGACCCGGAAATCGCCTGGTGCGGCCTCACTGAGGAAGAGGCCAAAAAAGAGGGGCGCGCGATCAAAGTCGCGCGCTTCCCCTGGGCCGCCTCCGGCCGCGCCACGACCCAGGATACCAACGACGGGGTGACCAAGCTGCTCATAGACCCCGATACCGACCGCATCCTCGGCGTCGGCATTACCGGTAGCGGCGCCGGCGAATTGATCGCCGAGGGCGTACTGGCAGTGGAGATGGCCGCCCTGGCCACCGACCTCCAGCACTCGATCCACCCCCATCCGACGCTATCCGAGACGGTAATGGAAGCAGCCGAAGTGCACTACGGCCTGAGCCCACATCTCTATTCGCCCAAGCGCAGCTAGCGCGAAGCCCGAGCAAAGTTTTCTCAAACCCCGAGCATTAGGGGAAATAAATTCCGCAATACTCGGGGCTTCCCTATTTTAGTAAATCAATAAATTACAGTGACTTGTGCCTATGCTGTATCAAGGCATGAACTTTGCGTCTATGGTGCTTAGACCCCTTGGCGCACGAACAGGCTATGAACACTTCTCCGCTCTCAAATCAATTCGGCCCCCGGCTGCAAAAGCTGGATCGCGAGATCCAGGATAGCCTCAGCGAGGTGCGCCGCCATATTCAAGAATTGGAGCAGGCGGAGCAACAAGCAGATAAAACCCGCTTCGCCGATTTGCTCAAGCAGTCCCTCGAGCAGTAGGATCCCCCCCCACAATTCTCCGGCTTAATTTCTCGAGCCGCGATTTTCCACTTGGCTCTTGTCCGACCTCTAGCGTATTTTTGACCTTTGGTGTAGGTATAAGCTTTTTCTCACCTTAGGCCCTAAACGACCCATGACCGACCAGGCCCAATTAGCGTGGAANACGCTCGGTCTGAGCCTGCTGGTACTNCTGCCCTTCGCGGCCCACCTCTATTTTTCGGGGGTCGTAGAGTACCGCGCCCCAGCCGTCGGCGAAATTGCCGAACTCATCGCCGAAGAGCGCTATGCCCTGGCCTACCGCCAGCTCATGCGGCTCGATCTGCGCGAGCGCCCGATNACCGAGCGCATAACCATCCANTTGCAGCGGGCCATCTGCGAACGCCAGCTCAAAAAGCCCGACCGCGCCTACGCCCGGCTCCACGACCTGCCCGCAGTACCCGAGTCCTTCACCGCGCGCAGCGAGGCGGGCCCACTGCCGGTATTGGAAGACTATCGCGCTTTCTGGATGGCGCGCTCGCTCGAAGATATGGGCGAAGAACGCGGTGCCACCGCCGCCTACGAAGCCCTGCTAATTACATCGAACAACCCGCTCCTGCANCACTCTGCCCGGCTGCGCCTAGCCGCACTCTACCGCGCCGACGACCAACCCGCCAAGGCGCTGCCCCTCTACGAGGAGCAAATGGCGCACAGCCCCGATCAGGCGCCGCAACTGCTCTACCTGCTGGCCGCCACCAGCGCCGAAGCCAAAAATCCCCAGGGGGCGCAGAAATGGCGGCTGAAACTCCTCGCCAACCACCCGAAGACGCGCCAGGCCCTNAAGAGCCTCGGCAAGTTGCCCCGCAAACCAGACGCCGCCACCGCCTATGCCGCGGCGCAGGTCCGCCACGGGCACGGGCAATTCGCGCAGGCGATAAAGGGCTTCGAGCGCTTCGTGCGCGAATATCCGCGCGACCGCCGCGTCGCCGAAGCCCGCTTTATGCTAGCCCGCTCCTACCAGGGGGCGGGCCAGTACGCCAAAGCGGAAAAAACTTTTAAGGAGGTCTACGACAAATACGGCCGGCCGTCGGCGCTCTACCGCATCGCCGGCATCAAGGTGCGCCGCAACCAGGAAGATGAGGCCATCGCCACCTACGATCGCTTCGCCAAGCGCTTCCCGCAGCACGACCTCGCCGACGACGCCCTGTGGCAGGCCGCCAAGGCTTTAGAGCGCAACAACCACTTCGACCGGGCCGAGCAATACTACCGGCGCCTGGCCGAGAACTACGCACAGAGCAAATATCGCGACGAGGCCGGCTGGAGCATCGGCTTCACTTTTTACTGCCGCGAGGAGTACCACAAGGCCCGGGTGGTATTCGAACGCCTGAGCCAGTTGGCGCGCGAGCCGCACATTGTCGATCAGTGCCTGTTTTGGGCGGGCAAGAGCGCCGACAAACTCGGCAACGAGGACGAGGCCGCCGCCCTCTACCGCCGCGCCGCCGCCGGCTTTCCCCGCTCCTACTACTCGGCCCGCGCCGTCAAACTCGGCTACCTCGATCGGGTCCGGCTCAAGGGCCGGCCGGTCGCNACCCTGCAGGCCCGTCCCGAAGANGCAGCCAGACTCAAGGGCTCAGACCACCTCCATCGCGCCGAGGCNCTCTACGCATTGGGAATGCGGCAGTTGTCNGGCGCGGAAATGCACTACGCGGCGCGCGCCAACCGGGGCAATCGCGCCGCACTCAAGGTCATCCGCGACCGCTACGAGGCGCTCGGTTTTCTCAACCGCGCGCTGCGGCTTTCGATGCGCATCTTCGTCGATGGCCAGGAGCCCGANGAACTGTCGCGCATCTATCCCGACTACTACTGGGATCAGATCGTCACCGCGGCCGCCGAAGCCGAAGTCGATCCGTTTCTGGTCCTGTCGGTCATCCGCCAGGAGAGCACCTTCAACGAGGACGCGGTGTCGCGTGCCGGCGCGCTGGGCCTGATGCAAATCATGCCCCAGACCGGCAGCAAAATGGCCAACAAGCTGGGCATGCACCGCTTCGAGCGCCGGTCGCTCTTCGATCCGGATGTCTCGATCCGCCTCGGCAGCTACTTTCTCGGCGACCANGTGCGGCAGTTTACCGAGGGGCCGACCGCCGACCTCGGCTACGAACTGGGCCTGGCCGCCTATAACGCCGGCCCGGTCAACGCGCAGAAGTGGCTCAAGCGCTTCCCTTACGAGGATATCGACGCCTTTGTCGAACGGATCCCCTTCAAGGAGACCCGCCTCTACGTCAAACTCGTCCTCAAAAACTACGCCATCTACAAGGCCCTGTCCGATGANACCGACGCCTGAACCCGAAGATAATGGCCAAAAAAAGAGCAAACTGATCGAAGACCTTTTCATCCTGCTCTGCATCATCAGCCTGTGGCCGGTAGTGCTGGGCNGGACCGAAGCCGTCTACCAGTACTTGCTCTATATCGCACTGGCGGGTCTGGTGTGGATATTCGTGCGCCGCATCCGCCGCTTTCACGAGGCCCGCGACGCGCTGCGCGACGGCGACGGCGGCATGCAGATCGAAGAGCCGCCGCGCGAGAGCGACTAGGCCTTCCGCCCCAACCGCTCGAGCACCAGCACCAGCGCCGCCCCCGCCGCAATGAGTGCGAAACTCAGCAACACCTCGCCGGTATAGTCCTGCGGCCACACGCATTCATCGCGCAGCACNCGCACCTTGCTGCCGACCAGCTTCTGCTCCAGCACATNCCTGAACGGCCATACCTTGCGCAGAGATCCCAGCATCAGCCCGACCAAAAAGGCCATGGTCTCGGCGTGGAAGCGCGCCAGGAGCCTTTTGAGCAAACGCGAAAAACCCAATAGGCCGATGACCGCCCCTGTGCCAAAAAGCGCTATCACCGCGAAATCACGCTCGTGCACGGCACCGAAAACCTGCTGGTACTTGCCCATCACCAGGAGCAGAAACGACCCGCTAATCCCCGGCAGGATCATCGCGCAAATCGCCACCATCCCCGCGAGAATGAACTTATAACNCTCCGNTCCCGTCTCCACCGGCACCAGCGTGGTCACCCCGTAACCGACCGCCATCCCCAGCANCGTCAACCCCCAATGTNCCCCGGCCCAGCCCTCAACCTGCCGCGCCACAAAGAGTGCACTGGACAAAATCAGACCGGTGAAGAAACCCCATACCGGTTGCGGATGGGTAGCCAAAAGCCAGGTGATTAGCTTGGCCAGGGATACGATAGCCAAACCGATGCCAAAGAGCAGCGGCACCAGGAACGAGGCATTGACCAGCCGCAATACCTCCATGATCCGCCCACGCACCAGCGCCCCCACCACTTTNTGGTCGATCGCGGCGATNGTCCCCACCAACTCATTGTAAATACCCATAATCAGCGCGATGGTCCCACCCGACACGCCGGGAATCACATCGGCCGTGCCCATGCAGATGCCGCGCAATACCAAACCCGGCGCGCGGCGCTTGCCCTCGGCCACTACATCGTCATTCTTTTTCACGGTCTTCTCCTGCANCGAATAATCCCCATTGCAGCCCGCCCCGCCGCATATAATCCACGATATGGCGGTCGGCCCGCGGCAGGGCGTAATCNTCGAGTTNTNCGGGCAAAATCCACGCCCAATCGGCGCANCCCACAGTCTGTGGCTCACCGCTCAGATAGCGCGCCGCCAGCGCGTGCAGCGTGATACTGAAATGCGTGTAGCCGTGATCGACGCTGGTCAATTTGTCGCCGACCTCAATCTCGATGGCCATTTCCTCGCGAATTTCGCGCACCAGGCATTCGGCCAGGCTCTCGCCCTCCTCCTGCTTGCCGCCGGGAAATTCCCACAGGCCCCCGAGCATGCCCTCAGACGGTCGCTGCGCGATGAGCAAGCGCTCGCCCTTGCGAATGATCCCACAGGCGACCTGGTAGTGCGGCTTTTGCTTTTNCGGCTTTTTATAAGGCAGCGCGGTCGGATCTTCTAGTTCGGCGCGCGCACGGCACAACTCCTCTACCGGACAGTTCGCGCAATGCGGATTGCGCGGCGTGCAAATCCGCGCGCCTAGCTCCATCATCGCCTGGTTGAAGTCGCCGGCCACCCCACGCGCCAATAGCGTCTCTCCCGCCGCGATCAGCTCGGCCTTGACCGNCGCCTTCTTTGGATCGCCCGCAATGCGCAGCAGTCGGCACAACACGCGGGTCGCATTGCCGTCGAGCACGGGATGGTCGCGGTCGAAGGCAATACTCGCCACNGCCGCCGCCGTGTACTCGCCGATGCCGGGTAAGTCGATCAGCCCCGCATACGTATCCGGTATGCGCCCGCCCAACTCGTCGACGACGCGCTGGGCGGCCCTGTGCATATTGCGCGCCCGAGCGTAATAGCCCAGGCCCTCCCAGACCTTGAGCACTTCGTCTGTGGATGCCGCGGCCAGCGCCTCGACGGTCGGGAAGGCGNCGATGAAGCGGTCGAAATAAGCGCCCATCTGCTCCACCCGCGTCTGCTGCAGCATGATCTCGGAGATCCATATATGGTAGGGATTGGCGCTGTCGCGCCAATTCATCTGCCGCTTGTGCGCNCCATACCAGGCGAGTAAATGCTCCTGGAAGGTGGCGACCGCCTCGGGATCGTCGCGCCAATCCCGGCTCATCGGACCTCTATAAGCTGCCGCACCGCGTCCGGCGCCAGGGGCTCGAGTCCCGCGGCTGCCTCAGCCGCCAACAGCCCGTCAAAAACCGCCTCCTCGGCGGCGGCGGCCGCCGCCGCGAATAGCGGATAGAGCCCATCTTCGTCCACCAACCGCACTTCAGCCGTCGGCCCTGTGCGCTCCTCCTGNACGATGCCCGTGGTCGAAAAAGCCACGGTCGATCCCTCGCGCGTCGCCGGACTCCACAAGCCCACGCGCGCCAGTCCCAGCGCCGCGCGCTCGGCCAGTCGCGCCAACTGACGCGGGATCAGCGGCGCGTCCGTCGCCACCGCCATGGCGAAATTCTGCGCNNCTCCCNCCCCGCTACCCGCCGGGAGCACCNGACCGTCGAGCCGCAGATCGCCGGGNGCGCCGCCATTGACCGCGACCAAAACACCAACCGTACCATAATCCGTTCTGCGCGNGGCAGTACCGAGGCCGCCCTTGTAGCCAAAAGCCTGTAAGCCACCGCCAATCCCGGCATTGCCCATGGCTATAGGACCCGCACCCGCATTCTCCAGCGCCGCGGCGACATGGANCTGAGCCACCGCCGCATAGGTCACCGCCGCGTCGTTGTAGTCGGCGTCGTCGACGCCTACAATCACCGGAGGCCAACCCGCCTCCGTCGTTAACCCCGGGTCGCGTGCAAGCCCGTAGGCGATGAGCCCCTCGTAGACCTGGCCGACGGCAGGGGCTGGAGCCAGCACGATGGGCGAGGAAAAGGTGCCAAAATCCTCGGCTACCCCCAGCCCGGTCATCGCAGCGCCGCCATCGANGGCGAAACGACCGATAAAGAGCTTGCGCTCGGCGATGTCAGTGGGATAGGGCACGACGGCGGTCAAACCAGTGGCCAGATCTGCGGTGCGGATATCGACATGGCCGACCTGCACGCCAGCCACATCGGTGATGGCGTTGTGCGGCCCGGTAGCGCCCGCGCCAAAGCCCAGATCGCGCAGCCGCGTCATTTGAGCCGGCGGTGCGCGCGCATAACCTCGACCAGGCGGTCAAGCGGCAACGCGTGAATGGTATTACCGTCGCGGCCGGTCATCGTGTGGGCCATGGTCAGCGAATTGAGGATTGCCTCTTCTGTAGCCTCCACCACGCCCTGGAATATCGCCGACNGCCAGCGGTCGGACAGCATGGCCGCGCGCTCCTCGACCCTGCCATAGCGCGCCATGCGCTGCCCGTTNGCGAAGGCCAATACCAGATCACCGCTGCCGTGGGTCGAGATCGCGCCGGTGCGCGCCATGCCCAGGCCGACCCTTTTGCACACGCGNTGCAACTGGCTCGGGAGCAACGGCGCATCCGTCGCGATCGCCACCAGCATCGACTTGCTCTTGCCGCGCGTGGGCGTCAAATCGGGAATCTCGCGACCGACCGGCACACCGTCGATGCGCAGTTGTGGCCGGCGCCCAAAATTGGCCTGGACCAGCGCGCCGACTGTAAAAACTTGCTCACCACAGGGCACCCGCCGCGAGGCCGTGCCGATCCCGGCCTTGAAATCGTAGGCGCGCATCCCTGTGCCGCCACCGACACAGCCCTCGGCCACCGGGCCGCCCTTGGCCGCGGTCAGTGCCGCTGTCGCATGCTCGGGTTTTACGTGGCGTCCGGCAGTATCGTGCAAAAAGGCCGCCCAGGTCTCGCCGACGACCGGCTCGGGTCGCAAACGGCCGTTGAATAACCCCGGATTGCGCTCGAGCATCCAGCCCAGCGCACCGGCGTAGGCCGCGCCCACACTCGAAGTGTTGGTGAAAAGCACCGGCGCCGCCAACAGTCCGGTGCGGCGGATAAAGCCCGCCCCCGTCAGTTCGCCATTGCCATTGAGGGTGAATTCTGCGGCGAATACCGGCGCGCGCGAAGGATCGTCGTCGTGCGGCAGAATCGCCGTCACGCCGGTGCGCACTGGTCCCTCGCCAACCANCAGCGGCCCATCCCCGGCAATCAGCGTCACGTGGCCGACCTTTACGCCGGCGACATCGGTGATGGCGTTGAGCGGACCGGTTTGCAAACCGCCGATCGCGATCCCCAATTCGCGCAGCCGGTGCCGCTTTTCCACGGCTTCGGCACGCCCGGCAAAACCCAGAAGCGGCCAGGCCGCGGCAGCACCCAAACCCAGGCCGAGAAAAGTTCGGCGATCGATCTCAGAGCGCCTCGACAATACGTGCTCCCAATTCACCGCTAGTCATCGCACCGCCCAGATCCGGCGTCCCCACGCCCCCGGCACCGACCACCGCCCGCACCGCCGCTTCAATACGCTCGGCCCCTTCGTGCGCCGCGCCATCGCCAGCCCGGTCGCCCAGCCAGCGCAGCATCAACGCCGCCGAAAGCACCATCGCGATCGGATTGGCCAGCCCCCGGCCCGCGATATCGGGCGCGGTGCCGTGCGAGGGTTGGAACACGGCGGCATCCTCGCCGATGTCACCCGACGGCGCCATNCCCAAACCGCCGACCAGCCCCGCCGCCAGATCCGAAATAATATCCCCGTACATATTCTCNGCGACCATCACGTCGTAGCTCTGTGGCCGCTGCACCAGGTACATGCTCAGCGCATCGACATAGGCGTAGTCGCGCTCGACATCCGCATAATTAGCGGCGACCTCGTCGTAAATCGCGCGAAAAAAGGCCATCGACTTGAACACATTGGCCTTGTCGACACAGGTTACCTTCATCGGCTTCTTGCCCCGCTGCCTGGCCAACTCAAAGGCGTAGCGCACCACCCGCTCGGTGCCCGAGCGGGTGATCACCATCGAATCGACCGCCACTTCGCCGCGCAATTCGATCCCGCCGTTCATCGAGGCGAACAGGCCCTCGACGTTTTCGCGCAGGATCACGAAATCGATATCGCCCGGGCCCAAGCCCTGCAGCGGCGAATGCGACCCGGCGTATAAATAAATCGGCCGCACTCCGGCGTAAAGATCCAATGCGATCCGCAAATCGATCTGCGGCCGCATCTCGGTCCCATCCGGCCACCGCACGTGCGGCANGCCCATCGCCCCCAACAGTACTGCGTCGGCGGCGCGACAGCCCGCCACCGTCGNCTCCGGCAGTGGATCGCCCTGCTCCAGATAGCACCCGGCCCCACAGGGATATTCGACGAAATTAAAAGAAGGCGCTCCCAACGCGGCGAGCACCTTCAATGCCTCATCCACTACTTCCGGACCGATGCCATCGCCTTTGAGGATGGCGATGTTGTAGGTCTTCAACTCCACAGCCGATCGTGGGCCCGCTCGTCGTCCCAATCCTCGGTCGATGCAAAAATCTCCGCTCCGTCGGGATCGGCAAACTCGCGCATCACATCCTCGTTGAGATCTGCAAAACCCAACCCCGGCCCCTCCGGTACCGCGATATGCCCGTCTTCGATCAGCGGCACAGGCAATCCCTCGACCAGGCTCGACCACTGCTCCAGTTGATCGACCGAGTGGTTCTCCAGCACCATGAAGTTCTCCGTCGCCGCCGCGCAGTGCACCGAGGCCAGCGCCGCGATCGGCGACATCGCCATGTGCAGGGCCATCGCAATCCCGTGCTCCTGCGCCAGATCGCCGATTTTCTTGGTCTCCAGGATGCCGCCCGACGAAGCCAGATCGGGATGCGCCACTGCGATGGCACGGCGCTCGAATAGCGGCAAAAAGTCCTCCTTGAGGTAGATATCCTCACCAGTGCACACCGGCGTGTCCACCGCCTGCGCCAAACGCTGCCACTCGTCGGCGAATTGCCAGGGGATCATATCCTCGTACCAGGCCAAGCTGAACNGGTCGAGCGCCTTGCCCAAGCGGATGCAAGACTCGACGCCGATGTGACCGAAGTGATCGACCGCCAGCGGTACTTCGTAGCCGATTACCTCGCGCACGTCGGCGACGTATTGGCAGAGCAGGTCAATGCCCTTGCTGGTGATCTGAATGCCGGTAAAAGGATGCATGATATCGTGGGTCTCGAGCATGCCCGGCGGCGCGATCAGCGCGCCTTCGATACCGCGCAACANACCGATGCCCACGTCCATCTTCAAAAAGCCGAAGCCATTGTCCATGCGCTCTTTGAGACGGTGCCCCATCTCCTTGCCCTCTTTTTCCGAGGGGGTGTCGCAATAGCAGAGGACCTTGTCGCGAAATTTGCCGCCGGCCANCTGGTATGCCGGCACCCCGTAGGCCTTGCCGGCCAGATCCATCAGCGCCATCTCGACCCCGCATACGCCCCCNGCCTGTCGCGCGTGGTGCCCAAACTGCTTTATCTTGCGAAAAATCTTATCGACATTACAGGGGTTTTCNCCGANCAGGCGACTTTTGAGGATCAGTGCATAAGTCGGACTGCCGCCATCGCGAACTTCGCCATAGCCGGAGATACCTTGATTGGTATCGATGCGGATGATGGTCGAGCGAAAGGGCGCGCCGCGCAAATTGGCGATACGCATATCGGTGATTTTGAGTTCCGAGGGCCGCGAACTGGTGTTGACATTGGCTTCGACGCTGGCAGTCATCCTTGCCTCCATTATAAGTCCAAATATATTATTCGATTAGACCCAAATGATATTCCCCCCGCATTTTCTCGTCAACTCCAACTGCGCCAACATAGGTGTAATACACATGAAGTTAAAAGACAGAGTAGCCCTGATTACTGGCGGCAGCACCGGCATCGGTCGCGCGTCGGCTCTGGCCATGGCGCGCGAGGGCGCCAAAGTCGCGCTCAACGCCCGCCGCGCCGAGCGTTGTCAAGAGGCGGTCGAGGCGATTGAAGCCCTGGGCGGCGAGGCGCTGGCTCTNCCCGGCGACGTGGCCAATGCCGAACACGTCGAAACCCTGGTCGCCACCACCGTCGAACGCTGGGGCCGCCTCGACATCGTCGTGCCCAACGCCGGCATCAACGGCGTNTTCGCCCCCATCGAAGACATCACCCCCGAAGAATGGGACCAGACCCATAATATCAACGTCCGCGGCACTTTCCTCACCGTCAAATACGCCATCCCGCACCTGCGCGAATCCGGAGGTGGTAGCATCGTGGTCATATCCTCGGTCAACGGCAACCGCATCTTTTCCAACTTCGGCTTTACCTCGTACTCCTGCTCCAAGGCCGCGCAAGTGACTTTCACCAAGATGGCCGCAGTCGAACTGGCGCAGTGGGACATTCGCATCAACGTCGTCTGCCCCGGCGCTACCCAGACCAATATCCGCGAGAACACCTNTCCCCGCGACATAGAAAAAATCGCCATCCCGCGCGATTTTCCCCAGGGCATGATCCCGCTGCAGCAGCGCTCCGCCAGTTCGGAGGAAGTAGCCAACGCAGTGCTCTTCCTGGCATCGGACGAAGCGAGTTATATCACGGGAACGGAGATNTACGTGGATGGGGCGTTATCATTGTTTCAGGGTTAGTAATAGAGAGCNACAAGGCAACACCCCATTCCCCTTTCCCTTTCACTCCAGCCCCGGATGGCTTCCCCCGCAGCGGAGGTCTCGGGGGTCAGCCGCAGCGCGAAACGCCCACCACCCTAAAACGCCGCCGGTCGCCCCTGCGCCCCATCCACCGGAATCATCGCCCCATTTACCCAATTCGCCCGCTCCGAAACCAAAAAAGCCACCACATCCGCCACCTCCTCCGGTCTGCCCAACCGCCCCGCAGGCAACTCGCGCGCTTCAAAACCCGCAAACTCCTCGGGCTGCTCCTCCTTGAAGCNCTCCCAGCCCCCACCGGGAAAAAAAATCGAACCCGGCGCCACCGCATTGACCCGCACGCCGCTTGCGGCCAATTCCAGCGCCANGGCGCCAGCGAGAAAATTCTCCGCCGCCTTGGCGGCCCCGTACTGGGCTTGGGGCCCCGGCTTCCACCCCGAAATCGACGAAACGATCACCACCGCGCCACCCCCTTGCTGCAAATGGGGCAGTGCCGCTCGCGTCACCCNTACCGCGTGGAACAAATTGAGGTCGAAAGTCTGCGCCCAGTCTTCGTCGTCGGTTTCGAGCAAGCTCGCCCCACCGGACGAACCGCCGACATTGTTGACCACAATGTCGANAGCACCGAACTCGTCCGCTGCAGCCTCGACAAAAGCCTCGACTTCCCCGCGCGAGCGCACGTCGGCGACCCGGCCGATGGCTTCGGCCCCGACCGCCTGCACTTCGCCCAGCACTTGCTCCAGCGCCGCGGCGCCACGGGCGCACAGAGCCAGTTTGCACCCCTCGGCGGCCAGNGTCAGGGCGATCGACCGACCGATTCCCCGGCTGCCGCCAGTAACCAGCGCGACCTTACCCCCAAGTCCCAGATCCATAGCTCAACCTCCGTTNAAGCGAGAAAGCCTCAGAAAATCGATCGGGTGCTGCGTCGTGCCCTCCAGCGCCAATTCGGCGAGAATTTCGCCTATTACCGGNGCAAACTTAAAACCGTGCCCGGAAAAACCCGCTCCCAGCACTACCGCCGGACANTCNGGGTGGANATCGAGGACGAAGTGCTTGTCGGGGGTCAGCGAATACATGCAGGCGGCGTGTCGCCTGAACTCAGGTTGCAACGCCGGGAAGAAGCGCGCCAAGAAATCCAGGAGGCGAGGTTCGTCATCGGGGGCCNGCCCGCGCTCAAGTTGCAGCGGGTCGGTTACGATATCGCGCGATATATTGTGCTCGGCCAGCTTCAGTCCCCACGGCTCCCGCGCGGGGAAACCGTAGAAATAATCCTCGCCGTCGGCGACGAAAAAACAGGGAAAGGCCCCTTCGGCATAGCGTTCCCAACCCGATCCCCCATACCACAACTGCACCTTGCGCACCACGTGCGCCGCCACCCCCAGCTTTTGCAACTCGGGCACCGCCCAGGCACCCGCCGTCAACACNANCCGGTCGGCGTAAAGCCGCCGCCCCACCGTCTCCACCACCACACCGTCNCCCTCGCCGCGCCACGATTGCATNGCCTCGCCCTCGTAGATGACCGCATCGTGATCCCTGGCCCGGCCCACGTGCCGACGCACGCATTCCTCGACCCGCAAATAGCCGCCCAGGGGATCGTAAAAGGCGNGCCATGCGGCNGGCNCGGCAAAATCGGGATAGCGCCCGGCCAGCTCGGCCAANTCGAGGGTNTCGTGCGGCAGATCGTGCTCGCGATAACAGGCCGCCTGNCCTCGCATCGCCTCGCTCTCCGCATCGCCCGCNACCAATAAGCCCACCCGCGCAAAGAGTTCGCCNGGTCGCTGCTCCAGTTCCTGCCACAANTCGTAGGCCCGGTGCAAAAGTGGCACATAATCGGGATGTTCCATATAGGCCTTGCGGATTATCCGGGTATCCCCGTGCGACGATCCCCGGTCGTGCGCGATGGCGAAACGCTCCAACGCGCAAACCCGCGCCCCGCGCCGGGCCAGGTGGTAAAGAGCGGCGCTGCCCATGCCCCCGGCCCCAACGACTATGGCGTCATAGCATTCGGTATTCATTGTCCCTATCCCGCTTAATGGCATTAAACGACAGCTATCCCCCTATGGCTGTCAAGTTTGGGCGGCCCCAATCACCCCCTTGCAAGGTTGCACACAATGACGCAGGTGGTTATTTTTTTTGAAGATTCTTGCATGTCGCGGCCTGGAGCCTTTCGATGGACATCTTGATCATAGACGACGAAGAGATCGTCCGCCGCACCCTGCAGCACTATGTCGAACACCGGGGGGATACGCCCTTTCTGGCCGCAAACGGTCGCTGCGGGCTCGAACTACTGCAGCGGCACCCCATCGATCTAGTCATAACCGACATGCGCATGCCGGATATCGACGGGCTGGGCGTGCTGCAACAGGTGCGCGACCACCATGCCGAAATCCCCGTCATTGTCATCACTGGCTACGCCGATACCGACATGGCCATCCAGGCGGTCAACGAGGGCGCCTTCGCCTTCCTGCAGAAACCCATCCTCTCCGACGCGCTCAACACCCGCATCGACGAGGCGCTCGCCGACCTGACGCAGCGCCGCCAGCAGAACGCCCACCTCGCAGGGCTGGAGAAAACCGCTGCCGAACAGCGCTACCGCCTCGAACAGGAACAGGCATTCAGCGCCGCGGTGCTGCACAATATTCCCTTTCCCGTCTGCCTGATCGACTCACAGCGGCGGATCCACATGACCAACGAGGCCTTCCACCGCGACTTTACCCGGGGCACCGCTCCGGCCGCAGGGGAAACCATCGACGCGCTGCTACACGGCCTCGATCTGAGCGCGTTACAAGCCACTCGAGTCTTCTCCCCCGGCGACAACGGGGACGAGGCCCCTGGCGTGACGACCGAGATCACTACTCCCGCCAATGGCGACGAAGCCGGGAAACGCCATTACTACGTGACTGCCTTTGCCGTCCGCTACAACGAGCAAGAAATCCACCGCGATCTGATCTGCCTCTTTATGCAGGACCACACCCTGCAGGTCGAGTTGGAACGGGAACAACAGCTCAGAGACTGGTGCCTCGAACGAGCCTACGAATTCAAGGCCGAAACCGCCCCCCTAGTCCACTCAACCGAGTTGCTGGCGCCAATCACCGAACAGTTGGCCGACTGCCTGGGACACTTCCAGCCGACCAGGGTGGAGCTGGGCTTCGACAATCAGCGCGCCGCCGCCGGCGCAGTGCCCACCGAAGGTAGCCCCTATATAGCGCTCCCGATCATCGTCAAGGGCGAGATGCGCGGCCGGCTGCAACTCTTCGCGCTGGATCCCGTCGACACCGCGATCCAGCGCGAATTCGTCGATAAGCTGGGAGAAACGATCGCCCGGCGCTTCGAATCACGCGAGTTACAGCTGCACCTTATGCAGACCAGCCAGCTGCGGGCCCTGGGCGAAATGGCCGCCGGTGTCGCCCACGAGCTCAACCAACCACTCAGCGGAATCCGCACCTTCGCCGAAGGCATCATCTTCGGCATGAAAAACGACTGGAAGATCGACGACGCGCATATCCAGTCCTCGCTCGAGGATATCGTCGGTCAGGTCGACCGCATGACCACCATCATCGACCACATGCGCACCTTCTCGCGCGACAGTTCGGAAGAGGCGCCTAGCGCTTTCCACATCGACGAAGTCTTCGCCAACGTCTTCAAGTTGGTACACGCCCAGCTCAAGGTCCACGGCGTCGAAGTCGTAGTTGATATCGACGCGGGGCTGCCCGAATGCCGCGGCTGGCCACAACAGCTCGAACAGGTCCTACTCAACCTCATCACCAATGCCCGCCAGGCCATGGACGAGCGGCCGGCAAGCTGCGCGAAGACCCGTCTATCGACGCCGCCTGGTCGCCGCGGCTCGAATTAGCCGCACGCCTAGACGCCGACCGCGACCAGCTCATCATCAGCATCGCCGATACCGGCGGCGGAATCTCCGAACAAATCATCGAGAATATCTTCGAACCCTTTTTTACCTCCAAGGAAGTGGGACAAGGCACGGGCTTGGGGCTCTCCATATCGCACAGCATCGTCCAGAAACACGGCGGGCATATCGCCCTGGAAAACCAGCCCGGCACCGGCGCAACTTTCTCGGTGTGCCTACCCATCGCAGAGGATAGAAACGACCAGTGAGCGAATCGCCCGCAACCAACGACCTGAGACTGCTGCTTATCGACGACGAGGAAGTGATCCACAACAGCGTCGGCGATTTCCTCAACAAAATGGGCTACCAGATCCTGCATGCCTACAACGGCGAGGAAGGCCTCAAGACCTTCGCCGAGGAAGGGGCGGATATCGTAATCAGCGATATAAAAATGCCCGGGCTCGACGGGCTCGACCTGCTGCGCGAGTTCGAACAGCGCGGTGCCGACATCGACGTCATCCTCATCACGGGCAACAGCGATATGGACACCGCCATCGAGGCTCTGCGGCGGGGGGCTTTTGATTTTTTCAACAAACCGGTCAAACTGCATGAGTTGATCGCCTCGCTGGAGCGGACCCAGCGCTACCAGGCGATGCGGCGCGAAAAGGACCGCATTCAGGAACAACTCGAACTGCTGCAGCGATCGGGTGGGACACAGACCGACCCCGGCGAGATCATCGGCGAGAGCCGGGCGATTAAGGACGCACTGGCGCTGGTCGAGAAAGTATCTGGCGCCGAACGTACCACCGTGCTGATCCGCGGCGAGAGCGGCACCGGCAAAGAACTTTTCGCCAGGGCCATCCACGACAAGAGCCCGCGCGCCGCAGCCCCCTTCGTCAGCCTCAACTGCACCGCCATCCCCGAGACCCTATTCGAAAGCGAGCTCTTCGGCCACGAAAGAGGCGCCTTCACCGATGCTAAGACCTCGCGCAAAGGCATGTTCGAATTGAGCGGCGGCGGCACGCTCTTCCTCGACGAGATCGGCGACATGAGCCAGCAGGCCCAGGCCAAGATCCTCCGCGCCCTCGAAGAGCGTCAGGTCCGCCGGGTCGGCGGCGACCGCGAAATATCCATCGACGTGCGGCTGGTAACCGCGACCCACCAGGACCTGCACCAATTACAGGAAGAAGGCCTGTTCCGGCAGGATCTCTACTTCCGCCTCAACGTCTTCGCCATCGAACTGCCCCCCCTGCGCGCCCGCGGCGACGACATCCTGCTTTTGGCCTATCACTTCCTGCACCAGTACACCACTGAATTCGGCAAGGATATCGACCGTATCGAAGCCGACGCCCAGAACATGCTGCGCCAATACCACTTCCCGGGCAATATCCGCGAATTGCGCAATATTATCGAGCGCGCGGTCATCCTCTGCGACGGACCGGCGCTGACCGCGCG
>PBOD01000177.1 GCA_002724215.1 Gemmatimonadota bacterium
CGCCAATGACGACGAGGGCTATGTCCGTCTCGACACCGTGCGCCGGCTCTTCCAGCTCGGCGACCTGTCCGAAGAGGACGAATCTTGACCACCGCCTGCGCCATAACCCTCGGCATCGCCCTCGCGCTCTACTTGGCCGCTGCGCTCTTATTCCAGGGACAGTTCCTGCTGCGCAAGCACGGCTGGGACGCGCCCGGCCGCAAGAGCCTGGGGCTGGGGCTGGCCGTACACCTGATCGGCATGATCCTGCACCTGATGCTCTCGGGCCAGTCGCCCTTCACCTCGATGCTGGTGATTATCTCCTGGCTGGTCGTCGCCCTGGTGGTGGCCAGCCTGCTCGCCGAACGCTATTTGCACCTGCGCCACCTCGGGCTATTGTCGGCACCGCTGGCCTTTCTCGGCCTGCTCTACCCGCTGCTGATGCCGATCCGCTTCGAGCAGGCTGAGTCGATCCTCGTCGAATATCCCTTCCTCGGCGTCCACGTGGTGTTGACCCTGCTGGGCCACGTCGGCTTCGCGCTGGCCTTCTGCGCCGCGATCGTCTACCTGGTCCAACACCAGGCGCTCAAGAAGGGCCAACTCAACCGCTACCTGCCCGCGCTCGACACGACCGGCGAGGCCGCCTTCCGCTTTGCCGGCGCCGGTTTCTCGCTCTTCACTTTAGGCCTGGGCATGGGAGTGATCTGGCTCTTCGGAGCACCGGGCGAATATCTCGGCGGCGAGGACGCCAAAATCTGGCTATCGCTGCCGACCTGGCTGGTCTTCGCCGCCTATCTCTACCTGCGCGGCATCGCCGGGCGGCATGGGCGGCGGATGAAGTGGCTGGTAATCGCAGGATTCGTGCTGGGGGTGGTCAATCTGGTCGGGGTCCGCCACGACTTCGGCGACGAAGATGCGAGCATCCCGCTAGCGCCCCAACTCACACGCCAATAGCGGCGTCTCCATCTCGTCGGCCGTCAGCCCCCCGTGGTTGCCGTAAAAAGTCTGCTCGTACTCGCCATTGCCCCACCACCAGACCGTCTCGCCGGCATAGGGCAGAATAACCAACTCGCCCGCCCGCGCCGGGAAGGCCTCCGCCACGGGCGCCGGCCCGAAATACCCCGCCGCGAGCATCTCGTCCACCCGCCGCACTTCAGCCCGTCCCTCCAGCCGCGCGGCGAGAAACGCCCGCGCCGCATCGACCTGCCCATCCTCTATATACAGGAACATATCTCGCGGCGAGCCGCCCGGCGCAATAATCGTGCCCTTTTTATTGCGCCGCATAAAGCGCTTGCACTCTGGAAAAGCCGCATCGATATAAATCGCCGTCGCCGGATCGACTGCGGTCATCCCGTGGTCGGCAGTGACCAGCAGTAAAGTATCCTCGTGCCGTCCGGCGACGTGCCGCAAAAAAAGCCGCTCCGCATTGCGCAAAAAGGCATCGATCTCGGCATCGATTGGCAGCGATGCCGGCCCGTGGTCGTGACCGACCCCGTCGATGCCGTCAAAGTAGAGGAAGAAATAGGCCGGTCCCGGCACCTCGTCGAGCAAGAGTCGCAAACTGGCCAGCGCCGCCGGCAGCGTGCGGTAGGGCCGCAGTTGGGCACCGCGGAAGGTCCACTGCGAGTAGGGGGATCTGAAGTGTGCGCCGGGCTGGAAGACATAGGAAGGCACGCCCGCAGCAGCGAGTTGCTGGTAGATGGTGCCGTGCGGCAGGATCTGTTCCGGCGCGAGAGCGAGTGAGCCGCGCTCGTGTGAGTCGCCCAGAGCCCACAGCAGCGGCTTGATGATGGCGTCGACCGCAGGCTCGTAGTACTGCCATTCGAACACCCCGCTCTGCGCCGGGCCGAGGCCGGTTTGCATGCAGGTCACGTGCGCGGCGGTGGTCGAGGGAAATTGTGCGGTGATCTTGCGCGCTGAACCGCGCTCGTCGAAGTAGCGCAAAAAGTCATAATGCCCGCGGCGCGGTTCGAAAAAACGCCAACCGAAGGCATCGACGAATAACAACACCACTTTTTCGTAGCGCCCCTCTACCAAACCCGCGCCGCCGCGCCCGGTCAATAGCCGCACCAGCGTCGGCGGCAGATCGGCAAAACAGCCCTCGCCATAGCGCGGACGCACGAACCCCCGGTTGCCCAAAGCCGCGCTAGTCTCCCGCGCCAGCCACCGGCTCGCCCATCCGCTGCTTGCGCTCGGCTGTCCGGCTGGGATCGCGTAGTCCGCGATCGCGACTTGATGTTACTATTGCGGCAAATTGCATTCTGGGTCTTTCATCCCTCGCTGCGCGCGATCAGTCGTTCCGCGCCGAAGCTTCGATGTCGATAATGTCCTTGTCCTTAGTATACGACTTGGTGACGTAGCGGCGAGCTTGCTGCATCTGGCGAACGATATCACTGATTCTGATGACGAGTTCTAGAGTGCTCTTCAATTCGGCTCGCCTTGCATCGTCGATATCGTCGTCCATTATCATCAATTCCAGCCTGCCTACAATACCGGTCAGCGGCTGATTTATCTCGTGGGCGGCAGCCCCGACCGTTTCCGCCAGCACCCGCAGGCGGTCGGCAGCGAGCTTCTCTTCGTTCTGCTGCAAGGCGGTCTCGGCCGCCAAACGATCGGTCATTTCGCGCTGTAAGTCGTCCAACATCCTGTTGAAGGCATCGACCAGAAAGCCGATCTCATCCCGACCGGCGGGCATCGCGCGCAGGTCGTAGTCTCGTTTGTTGGTGATCGCTCGCACGGTCTGTGCCAGCTGTATTACAGGTTCGGAAACCACGGCCTGGAGTTTGGCCGAAATCAGGTATGACAGCAGCAGGGAGACCGCCAGCACCAGCAAAATCATCATGCCGATATCACGTAATTCGGCGTTGAGTACCTCGGTATCGGAGAGTAGAAAGATGGTACCGAGCCTTTCGCCCTCATAGTGGATGGGCGCAAAGACCACCAAGCCGTCTTCTTCGATGTAGTGCCCATCGGCGCGAGGTACCAGCGGCATCGATTTGGGAGCGATGTCGTCACGGGTATAAACGGCGAAAGGAACACGCTTCGCGTCGTAGATGGCGGCCGCGGCGATATGGGGCTCTTTTTCAAGCGCGCTGAGCAATAATTCGGCAGCCTTCGAATCCTCGAAGGTCAGGGTCACGGTGCAGTTGTAACCGACGATAAAGGCCATCGACTCTAGGTGCCCGATGGTGTCGTCGCGAAAAGCCTCGTACTCGTGTACGGCGATTGCGATGCTGGCCAGCACCAACACAACTACGCTAGTGGCAACGCTCGAGAGCGTTAGCTTGCGCTTGATGGATAANTCGCGGAAAGCTTGCATGGGTCGATGGACTGCTATGCCGTTCTATCCTCTACTTGATTGCGCTCTTTCTCGCAATGCCATTGCNAACTACATACCCTTGNGAGACGGCTACAACTAGGAAACATATACTCCTGGGACGGAAGATGGCAAAAAAAACCTGCGCCAGGCCGCTCAGTACGCCACGTTNACCGCACCGGACCGGCGCACAGTCCCGCCGTCGGCTTCGACTTCGATCCCGTAGAGATAAATGCCCGGCGCGACCCGCACGCCCCAATCATCGCGACCATCCCAAATGCGGGCAAAGCGGCCGCTGCGATCCGCGCCGGCATAGCCCCGGCGCACCAACCGGCCGCCGAGATCTCGGATCTCAAAGAACACCNGCGCCGGCCGCGTCAGTTTGAGCAAACTGTAGGCGACTTCAAANCGGTCGTTGGCCCCGTCGCCATTGGGGGTCACCACCCGCCGCGCCGGCGCGACATCGGCGACCAGGGGCGCGTTGGGCGTCGCCAGCCGCACCGTCAGCCCCCCGCCCGGAGTGGCGCGATCGACATCGCCCTCGCGTGCGTATTGGATCACCGTGTCGGTGCCCGCCTCCGCCATGCGCCGGCGCTCGACGGTGCGCACCTCGAAGCGCGTGCCATCGACGAAGATCTCGCCGCGAAAAAAAACCTGCACAAAGCTGCCGTCCTTGACCACCCGGCGCCAGAAATTGACCTCGAAACCGCGACCGGGGTCCACGCGCGCGGTGTGCAGCACGTGCGCGTCGTCGACCTTGACGCTGTCGATGCCCGCAACCCGCGCCGGGGTCAGTATCTCGACGAAGCGAAAACCGGTGTCTGACCGCCCCTCCAATCGCCGCGTCTGCAAAGATAGCGCGAACGGGGTCTCGACCCCGGCGCCAGCGACGCCCGGGTTGATCTCGGCGCGCAACTGCCCTGCCGCCGGCGGCGACGAATATTCGAATACCAAACCCTCGAGCTTGATGCCGGGCTGCAAAAACTTCACCCGGCACTGCAAAAAGCGGTTGGGGCTGGGCGAGCGCACGACACCGCCTTCGACCGTCTCCCATCCGCTCCAATCGGGATTGGGCCGCACCGGCCCCTGCGCGATGCCGGGGAAGTCGTCGGCGTTTTCCCACACCGCGCGGTTGACCTGCACTTCCGAGGGGCCCTGGGTCACGAAGTAGAGCAGCGGCTCCTCGTCGGGGCCGGTGCGAGTCTGGACGACAATGGGCAATTCTTCCAATGGCGGCCCGCCTTCGTGCCTGACCCGCCCCCAAACGGGCGTGCCGGTGCCGGCCAAGAGCGGCACCGTACGGTAAAAGCCCGGCGGCGCTGTGCCGTCGGTGTAGAGCGCCAGTTCGGCCAGTTCCCACGGCGCGTCACCGATCGGCTGGAAGCGCACGTAGCGGGCCTGGCGCCGACCGCTGACCTGCAACACACCCGGCCAGTCGATGACCGCGCGGATATTGGGGCGGGTGATGCCGAAAAACAAATAGCGCTGAAAACTCACATCGCCGGTGGTCAAAAGCCGCGACAGCGTCACCACCGGCCGCAAACGGTCGCCCAGCGCCAGGTCGAAGGTCTGGGGAAAATTGCCCACGTGCTCGGCGTCGAGCCGCGGCGATAGCCGGGTCCGCACGATGGTGTAGGCACCGCCCAGATCGATGTAGATCGGCGACTGGCGATCGAGCCCGAAGTCATCGGGATTGAAGGCGGTCGCCAGGTCGCCGTCGGCGATGTGGGCAGCCGCGGTGATATCCTCGCGGAAGACCGGCCACAAAATCGGCTCGCCGAAGGGATTGAAGGACTCCTGCAACACCGACACCAGAATGCTGCCGCCCCGCCCCAGCGCGTTGGCCAGCAGATTATCGCCCGCCGCCACCGGCCAGGTCCACAGCGAGTCTGGCGCCATATTGACGAAGGCCAGCGAATCCGCCGCCACCAGCCACGACTGCCCGCCGCGCCCAACCCTGACCTCGAACTGCCCCCACACCGATGTCGCCGACAGCAGGATGCAGACGAGATATATCCTAATTCTCGTCATAGTTGATCCTGGTGTTGCTGCCGCCGGTGATCTCTTCGATCAGCGCGATGCTCTCGGCGCTGAGGGGGTTGTTGCGCAAATCGGCCGACAGCAGCCGCTCTATATCAGCCAGCGGCGAAGCGTCGACCACATCGTTGCCGCGCAGCCGCAAGCGACGCAGGTTGGGCAGGCCGGCGAAAGGCGTCAGGTCGCTGACGAAGTTGTTTTCGAAGAACACCGACGTGA
>PBOD01000178.1 GCA_002724215.1 Gemmatimonadota bacterium
TTTGGTGAGGATCTCAGATAAAGGCGGAGCAATGTGGATAATACAGTGGAAAAAGAGGGAAATCCACGCAGAACTAGCCCCGACAGGCCATTTTCCCCACCCAGACGGTTCATCCACACCGATTCAAGATATCGATGTGGATGGTGGGGTTGAAAGATATCCACTGACACACTGGCACAATTCACTGCGGTCACAAGAGAAGCGGAGTTGCTAAAAAAGCGTGGGAGGGAGAGAGGGTTATTCTGGGGCGTGTTGTCGGCGAATCGCTTCGGATAGATCCTCGACGACTCGCGCATATGAGGTATCGTTCTTGCACTTCTTCTCTACGGTGCGCACGGCGTGAATGACCGTGCTGTGGTCGCGGTTGCCGAAGTGCAAGCCGATCGTGGTCAGAGGGTTCCGGGTTAGGCGCTTGACCAGGAACATGGCGATGTGGCGGGCCGCGGTTACTTCCTGCTTGCGGCCTTTGCCGATGAGCAAATCCTGCGTCAGGTTGAAATGCTCGGCCACCTGTTGTTGTATCGATTCGATCGTCAAGTTCGATGTCTGGCCGGGGCCTCGAGCTTGCACGATGCCCTTGGCCGCTTCAATGGTGAGCTCGGATTTGTGGATCGAGCAGTAGGCCATCAGGTGGATCAAGGCCCCTTCGAGTTCGCGGATATTGGAACTGATATAGCTTCCCAAAAACGCAGCCACCTCGTCGGGTAGGTGGATGCCATTGCGCTCGGCTTTCTGGCGCAGGATGGCAATCCTAGTCTCGAGATCGGGAGGATCGATGCCGGCTATCAGGCCCCATTGAAATCGGGACTTTAGTCTTTCCTCCAGTCCTTCCAACTCACCAGGTGGGCTATCGCAGGTCATGACGATCTGCTTTTCCGCCTGATGTAGGGCGTTGAAGGTGTGAAAGAATTCATTGCGCGTCTGTTCGCCCCGGATCAGAAATTGAATGTCATCGACCAGCAAGATATCTGCGCTGCGATAGGTCTTCTGAAATTCTTTTGTGTTGTGGTTTTTGAGCGATTCTATAAAGTCACTCATAAACTTTTCCGAGGGAACGTAAACTACTTTTAAATCGGGATCTAAGTGGCGGGCGTGGTGGCCGATCGCCTGCAGCAGATGCGTCTTGCCCAGGCCGACGGCGCCGTAGATTACCATGGGGTTGTATTGGGTATTGCCCGGAGATTTGGCCACGGCGATGGCCATCGCGTGGGCGAAGCGATTGCCCTCGCCAATGACGAAATCCTCGAAAATATAGCGCTCGTTGAGTGATGTTTCGTGTGCTGGGCTGGCTTTGCCTGCCCCATTGTCGCCCGTATTTTCCGCGGCTTTTTCCGCAGCAGGTAGGCTCGGCTCGGCGCGAGTGACTACTGCTGGGGGAGTAGCGGGAGAGGTCTGGACCGAATCCGCTTCGGAAGCCTGGGCGACGACAAAGGAGACTTTGGGAACGAGGGTGGTTTCTTCTTCTACCGCCGACTGGATCATCCCGAGGTAGTGATTCTCTACCCAGTCGGCAAAGAACAGGCTGGGGACCTGAATGACCAGCTGGTTTTCGTCGAAGCGGTTAACATGCGTCGGACGGAACCAATTGCTGAAACTCTGGGGGCGAACCTGCCGCTCAATATTGAGTAGACACTGGGCCCAGAGTTCGTGGGGATCCTGCGTTTCCAACATCATTTATTAAGGTCTGGCTAGGGATTGGGGAAGGGTTTTTTAACCTATAAAAAATGGGATTGAACGTCAAGACTTTCCGCCGGGTATTGTCCACGAAAATCATCCGCGTTCATATAGATTGACACTAATTGAAATAGCCGCTACATTATTCTGTCTCTACTACGATCCTTCAAACGGGACAATCAACTGTGAAACGCACTTTTCAGCCCAGCAATAGAAAGCGCCGCAACAAGCACGGCTTTCGCAAGCGCATGAGCACGCCGGCCGGGCGCAATATCATCAACAGCCGCCGGAGGAAAGGCCGCAAGCGCCTGGCCGTCTAAAGCCGCGATGGCCTGGGTTAGAGGCCCTTGCCTATGGATCCGCCGGGGGCGGGAGAGTCGGTGCCAGGTCTTCGTCGTCCGCCGCAAGCTGGGCAATGCTGTCGTGCGCAACCGCCTCAAGCGCCGCTTGCGCCATATCTGCCGCAATCGCCCCTTCCTCCCTCGCAACTTAGTCATCCTCTGCCAACCGCCAGCAGTCGAAGCTCCCTTCGCCGACTTGGAAAGGGAACTCGATTACCTCGTTCCAAAGCTCTCGACTACATGAAGCACTTTGCGATTCTGCTCATCCGCGGTTACCGCCTCCTTCTGTCGCCCTTTTTGCCTCCTGCTTGTCGTTTTCAACCCACTTGTTCCGAATACGCCGAGGAGGCTCTTGCTAAACACGGGGTTTTTAAGGGGAGCTATATCGCGCTGCGGCGCGTCGGCCGTTGCCATCCATGGGGTGGCAGCGGCTACGACCCCGTGCATTAATTGGTTTTAACGCTACATAAAATATTGTCTATAAAAGGGTAAGTAATAATTATGGAAGATAAGCGGACACTGTTGGCCTTTCTCTTTATCGGCCTGATTTTCCTCTTACTTCCTTACTATAATGAGTGGATGGGGCTTACCTCCGATCCGTTGGGGGACCCTCAGGAAGCACCGGTGGCCCAGGAGCAGATGGCGCCACATGAGGGCGACGATGCGGCTCAGCCTCCCTCCAGCGATCCTCCCGCAGCCGCCCCCGCCCCGGAATCTGCGCCGGCACCTCAGATCGCCGCCGCTCCACCCGTCGCCGCCCCGGCCCCTGCCAGGTCGGCTTTTACTCCCCGAGATATCGTCGTCCGCACGCCCCTCCAGGAGTTGACACTCTCGACTCAAGGCGGCGCCATAACATCATGTAAGTTATTAAATTACAACTATATAGATGGAAATACTATCGAATTGGTCCCACCCCAAGGTAGGGGCCTGAGTATTTACCTGCAGCGCGCCAACGAACGCGACGACCTCTCCTCTATCGAATTCGTTGCCGACAGGGCTGGGCTACAGGTCGGTCCTGGCGAAGAACGCACACTCTCCCTCGTCGCAGAACTCGGCGGCGGTCGCAAGCTGGAAAAGATCCTGACCTTCAGCGGTGATCGCTACGGCATCAATTTCGAACTGCGCTACGAAGGTTTCGACGACGATACCGAGGCCATCCTGGCCTGGGATCAGGGTATTGCCTTTACCGAGCGCGAACCCGCGATCGACCTGCCCGAAACCAGGGCTTTCGCCTATATAAACGAAGAGCGCATCGAGGTGCTCATTGACGAGGGGGATTCCGAGACCTGGTCGGATAAGGGAGCCTTAAAATGGGCCGGAATCCGCAACAAATACTTTCTGATTTCTTATGTTCCCGTCGATCGCGAGCAGCGCACCCGCGTCGTTTTAAAGGGCGACCGCCAGGGGTCGCAACTATTGCCCGATTACTCCATCGAAGTCGGCCGGCGGCTCGAGCGCTCTGGTTCCTGGAACAACATCGTTTATATCGGTCCGCTCGAATACGACGAACTCGTCGGCTACGAAGCCGAACTCGAGCAGGCGATTGATTTTGGCTGGCCGATCGTCAGCCAGATTAGCCGCTTTCTGCTTATTCTCTTTATCGCTACCCATCAGTTCATACCCAATTATGGCTGGATTATCGTCCTCTTTGCCGTCGTTATCAAGATCATCGTCTACCCGCTGACGCACAAGACCTATGAGTCCGCGGCCAAAATGCAGGAACTCTCGCCCAAGATCACGGCCCTGCGCGAAAAATACAAGAACGACAACCAGCGCCTGAGCCGCGAGACGATGAAGCTCTACAAGGAAGAAGGGGTCAACCCCCTGGGCGGCTGCCTGCCCCTGCTGCTGCAGATGCCCATTTTCATCTCGCTCTACAACCTTTTTGGCAAGACGATCGAATTGCGCCAGGCGCCTTTTATCCTCTGGATCAATGACCTGGCTCTGCCCGACGAAGTGCTTATCGGCGGCTTCGGACTGCACGTATTGCCCCTGCTGATGGCCGGTTCGATGTTCGTCCAGCAGAAGATGACGATGAAGGATCCCAAGCAGGCCGTGCTGGTCTACATGATGCCGGTGATGATGATATTTATCTTCTGGACCATGTCTTCGGGCTTGGTGCTCTACTGGACTATCTTCAATGTACTGACCATCGGCCAGCAACTTCTGGTCAATCACTACAAGAAGGAAGCCGCACCTTCCGCGTAGTTTAGAGGTTCCAACCGGAGCTCGCCCCTTGATACAGACAGACACTGCCGTTGCCATCTCCACGCCGCGAGGGGAGGGTGGCATTGGCGTGGTGCGCTTGAGCGGTCCCGAGGCCGTGGCTATCGGCCGGCAGCTCTTCTGCTCGCAGCATCCACTCGGCCAGCGCGTTCGTCGCGTCGAATACGGCCAGGTTCTGGCGATGGGGCAGCCTATAGACAAGGGCGTCGCCTGGGTATTCGCCGCACCCCATTCCTATACTGGCGAAGACACCGTTGAAATCAGCTGCCACGGTAGCATGGTGGTTTTGGAATCAGTGGTCGCAGAAGCGCTCCGGCTCGGTGCGGTAAGTGCTGGCCCGGGCGAATTTACCCGCCGTGCGTTTGTCAACGGGCGGCTCGACTTACTCGAAGCCGAAGCGGTCATAGACCTGATCCAGGCCCAGTCTAAAGGATCGCTGGAAAATGCCTATGGCCTGGCCGGAGGCCGCCTTTCCGAGATGGTTCGAGCACTTAAGGCGAGGGTAGTTAAGGGGTTGGCGCTAATAGAGGTTGGCCTCGATTTTTCCGACCAAGACATCGATGAAATCAACCGCCAGCAGCTACGGGCAGAGCTCGGCGAAGTGGTTGCTGGAGCGCGCAACTTAGCGGATACGTTCGAAGGGACGAAGCGGCGCCAGGACGGCTATCTGGTTGCGATGATCGGCCGGCCCAATGTTGGCAAATCTACTTTGTTCAATGCCCTGCTCGGCGAAGATAGGGCGATCGTCACGCCGATCCCCGGCACGACGCGGGATCGCATCGAAGGTCTGACCACGTGGTCGGGGGAGGCGATCAGGCTGGTCGATACCGCCGGCATTCGGCAAGCGGATGACCCCATCGAAATAGCGGGGATCGAGCGGACAACCCAGGCCCTTAGCGAAGCCGATATCGTGCTGGCGATATTCGATAGCTCGGTCGCATGGTGCGACGATGATCGGGTCGCTGTCGATCGATTGCCCGGCGAGAATGTGCTCGTCGTTTTCAATAAGGTGGATCTACCCCACAAACTCGACCGCTCTAAGCTACGACTCGACGCATCGTCATCCGTTGATATTTCAGCACTTACGGGATCGGGGATCGACGAATTGAAGAGGGCTGCGGCCCAACGGCTACCGCCCCGTCAGGATGTCGATGGCGTCGGGATCACCCGGCAACGCCATTACGATTGCCTCTCGTGCGCGATTCGTTCGGGGGAGAATGCCGCCGGGCTTATCGATGCGGGTGAGCCCGATGAATGTGTTGCCGTGGAGTTACAAGCGGGGCTGAAGGCCCTGGGAGAAATGCTGGGGGAGGGCGTTGAAGAGGACGTCCTTGATTCCATCTTTTCCGACTTTTGTATTGGGAAGTAAAAATGTTTCACGTGAAACATTGCCCATCTTCCANAGTGAGATGTTCCACGTGAAACACTCTGGCATGACNGAATTGCCACCGCATATTGCAGAGGACTTCAACCGCTTAAAAGGCGATATGCTGAAGANCTATCCCCAGGAAGAGATATGGTCTCGGCTNGAGTTGTATACCCAGACTCTGGTTCGCTGGTCTGGGAGTNTTAACCTCGTTTCAAGNCNCGACNTATCTACAATAGCCACGAAGCATTTGCGTCAGGCATTGATGATGATTCCGATTGTCANCGGCCTCCGCCACAAGGTGATCATGGACCTGGGTTCGGGTGCGGGACTACCCGCCATACCTATGAAGGCCGTCCTATTAGATTCCCACTTTATTCTGGTCGAAAGCAGGAGGAAACGGGCGAACTTCCTGCGTGATGTGGTGAGGACGGTGGGGCTTGATGGGATCGATATTATCAATGAACGGGTCGAGCATTGGGTGGGGTGGCCGGGTGGGGTGGATCTGATTACGGCCCGAGCCGTGGCATCGCCGGACAGGCTGCGCGACTTGGTGGGGGGCCACCTGGCGCCGGAAGGCTGGATTCTGTCCCCGCTGGATCGGGCGTCCTCCCATAATGTCGCTAGGCAGTGGAGAATCGAAGAAGACGGGGTCGCGACTTCCCTAGGCCTGTATCGATAGTTGTCAACACTGTTATGGGCGTATTTTCCACACGAGAATGTTGAAAACTGGGGGTTTAAGGTGGTTGTCCCAAGGCCAACATGTGTAGTTATAGTCCAAAGATGTGTGCTGTGCAGGGGGCATCGGCCAGAACAAAATATGCCCGATTGTGGAAAATAGTATAGAGAAACGTGTGGATAACACAGGATAAATGTCTTGCAAGAGCCCGGCGCTTTTCCGTATATTCTGGGGGTCCATTTGACCGTTGTCCAGGGGCAAAATACCCTCCGAGCCGAACGATTCTGTGTTAGATAAATACCTCAAAAAATGGGTGCTCGCCGCCCTGAGGCCGCTGGCCCATTTGTTTCTCCGCCTGGGTTTCACGCCCGATTGGCTGACGCTGATGGGATTGGTGATGAACTTGGGGGCGACCGCTGCCTTTGCCAAGGGGTTCCTGCATTGGGGCGCCCTCATTATGATGGTGGCAGGTCTGTGCGATATTCTGGACGGCCAGGTCGCCAGGGAGGGACGCAAAGAAACGAAGTTCGGCGCCCTGTTGGATTCGACGACGGACCGCTATTCCGAGATTTTCATTTACTTCGGGATCGGCGCCTATCTGATCGGTCGCGACGAATGGGTCGTTTCGGGGATCCTCTTCTTCGCGATTACCGGTTCGCTGATGGTCAGCTATGTCAGGGCGCGGGCCGAGGGGTTGGGGGAGGACTGCAAGGTCGGCTTTATGCAGCGTCCCGAGCGACTGAGCGCGCTGGCACTCGGTAGCCTCGTCGGCCACCAGGGGTTGGTTTTCGTTCTGGTCTTGCTGGCCGTAACGACCAATTACACGGTAATCGAGCGGTTGGCCCATATCCGCAACCGGTTGAAGTCCGGCCCCAATCAGCCCACCCCGGTCCAGCAGTCCTGACCCAGGGATCGCCGGACGCTATCTCCACATTGTCCAGAGGGCACTTTATCGTTTTTGAGGGTATCGACGGCAGTGGCACGACCACCCAGTGCCAGTTGCTGGCGTATTTCCTCGAGACGGCGGGGGTCCGAGTCACCCAGACTAGGGAGCCGGGCGGCACACCCGCCGCCGAGCGGATGCGCAATCTGGTCCTCGACCCCCGGTTGGGCGATATTTCCTTTCGGGCAGAGCTCTTCCTCTATGCAGCCAGTCGGTCCCAGCACGTGGAGGAGTTGATCCAGCCGGCACTGGAGAGAGGGGATGTGGTGATTTGCGATCGCTTTATCGCCTCATCCCTGGCCTACCAGGGCTACGGCCGGGGTTTGGAGCTGGACATCGTCAATGAGGTAAACCGCATCGCGATAGCGGGTTGTAGACCTGATATCGGCCTGTTTTTGGATTTGCCCCTGGAGGTGGCGCGGGAGCGCCGGGGCCGCCGGGGGGAATCCGCAGACCGGCTGGAACAGGCGGGCGATAGTTTGCAGCAGAAGGTGGCACGCGGTTATCGGGCCATAGCCGATTTTGATGATACGGCCTATGTATTCGACGCCCGGCTCGAAGCAGATCGCCTGGCTCTGGAGATAAGAAACACGCTGCGCGAAAGGTGGCCCTGGTTTCCCGATGAGGAGGAAAAGGCATGAGGTACGGCTGGATTGGCTTGGTTATTCTGCTCACAGCGGTTGGGGCCTACCCGACGACAGCGGAAGATCCTTATGCTAAGATAAATGCCAGCTGGGAGCGTTTCGGCGCCGTGTATTCGAGGATTGTGGACAATTATTACGCCGACCTCGATCAGGAAGAAATTATGGGCGCGGCGATCGACGGCATGTTGGGCCAACTCGACTCGTACAGCCAGTACTACGATGAGGAGGGGCTGCGCCAGCTGCGCCAGGACACCACGGGCAAGTTCGCTGGCCTGGGCATTACCGTGGCGATCAAAGACCGCTTTCCCGTGGTGATTTCTCCCATAGAGGACACCCCGGCCTTCAGGGCGGGTTTGCAGCCGGGCGACCTGATTGTTGAGGTCGAAGGGCAAAGCACGCTCGATATGCTGCTAGAAGAGGTGGTCAACACGCTGCGCGGCGAACCCGGTACCAAAGTGGTCATCAAGGTGGCCCACCGCTTGGGCTCACCGCCCCGCCGAATCGAGATTGAGCGCGAGATCATCAAGATTAAGAGCGTGGTGCTGGTGGAGGAGTTGGTGGGGGGCGTCGGGTACATTAGTATGCGCCAGACGCGTTTTTCCGAACATACGTCTAAAGAAGTCGAAGAGGCCATTAAGAGCCTNCCGGACGCGCAGGGCCTAATCCTCGACTTGCGCGGAAATCCCGGCGGTCTGCTCAGCCAGGCAACCCAGGTGGCGGACCTCTTCCTGCCCAAGGGGGCGGTCATCGTTTCGGTCAAGGAGCGCGAAGGGCGCCGGGAGGAGATCAGGCGTTCCCAGCGCCGGCCCGTTTCGGGTGAGTTGCCGCTGGTGGTATTGATCGACGAGGGTAGCGCCAGTGCCTCGGAAATCGTCGCCGGTGCCATCCAGGACAACGACCGCGGGCTGATTGTCGGGGNTACGTCTTTTGGCAAAGGGTCGGTGCAGACCATATTTGACTTGCACGAAATCGCCTCCAGTGCTCTGAAACTGACGACGGCGCTCTACTACGCACCGAGCGGTCGCAGCATTCACCGAGATCAGAGCGTGGCTCGTCTGATGCAGCACATCCCCTTCGGGGATCGGGAGCTATCCCCGCTATTGGTGATGGGTCTCATCCTGCGGTCCCGTAACCCGGAGGGCGCGCTTTCGGCCCTCCAGACCCACTTCGACATGAATCCCGTTGCGGCACAGCGCATACTGTCGACCCGCCTGGGCGACTTGGCGGGTAGGACCGGTTCGGATGAGGAAGCCAGCGTGCTGGATAGTCTGGTAGATCGGACCTTTTATACCCAGAAAGGACGCGAGGTCTTCGGTGGGGGGGGTATTCGTCCCGATATCAGCGTCGAACCCGATCCCGTGCCCGACTATGTCCAGAGCTTGCAGCGGCGGCGGCTCTTTTTCGATTTTGTGATTGATTTTGTCGCCGCCGATTCAACCCAGGTCGGGGTCGAACCGGAAGTTGGCGATGAAATGGTGGCCGCCTTTATGGATTTCGTCCGCAGCAAGGACGACGACGAAGATCTGGAGCTTGTGGGCCGCAGCCAGATCGAAGAAATCTCTGATATTGCCGCAGATATGGGTTGGGGCGAGGCCGTTCAGGCGTCATTGCAGCAGTTGCAGGCGTCGGTCGAGCAGGAGTGGGCCAATCCGTTTAACCGCAAGCTTGAACCCCATATAAGGAAAGCGCTATACCGAGAGCTGGTNTTGCGCTTTCATGGGCGCAAGGCCCAGCGGCTCGATGATTTACTGGACGACCCGCAGTTGGCCAAGGCAATGGAGGTGGTTGCCGACAGGGAACACTATACNAGGGTGCTATTAAAAGAGAAGGGCGAATAACCAGGGGTTGCCCATGACCGGTCACTTTAGTACCTTAGAATAGGTATTAGACGCTTAAGTTATTGGCTTTTCTAGGAATAGCATACTACAAGTTGACAGTACACACTTCTTTCACAAGGGACTCACTTTTAAAAGGGCTTCCTTCTTCAGGGTTTTAATTNCAGTTTGAATTCCGCGATGCGGAATTGCACAAGTAACTATTTTTAATAGGATTACATCGCAGNCGNATATTCTGCGTTTCCGTCTGCAGCAGTGCCACAGGTGTTTTACCAGACTTGGCGAGGTCTCGTTCCGCCCAGCGGATTCTCCATTAGGGCTTGCCCCCAGACCCCTGAATCAGGGTCGAGATGGGCTTGATTTACCCTTGTTGCCCTCCTTGTCGGAGACCGGATCGCGGAACCCAGACCTACGACCTTTATCCCCCTGAAGAAGATCTTCATCCCTTCCGACGAAAGTGCGTCCTCCAGATAGGCCCAACGGCCCTCTCGTGCCGTCTTTGCAGTGGTCTATCAGATAGCATGAGGATCGCAGTATGCGAACAGAAATCTTTATCAACCACGGAATCCACGAATCCCGCATCGCCATTTTGGAAGACGGCCGTCTCTCCGAGATATGGGTCGAACGGCCCGAAAACGAGCGGATGGTCGGCGATGTTTACAAGGGGACNGTGACCGCGGTATTGCCGGGTCTGCAGGCCGCCTTTGTCGAAATCGGCCACGAGCGCACCGCGTTTTTGCAGGTGCGCGATATGATCGAAGCCGACAAGGGCGACTCCGACGGTTCGCGCAATGGCCGCCGCTCGCGCCATCGCAGTTATCCCAACATCCAGAGCCTGATCAGAAAGGGCGAGAAAGTGCTGGTGCAAGTCACCAAGGAGCCCATCAGCACCAAAGGTGCCCGCGTTACCACCCAAGTGTCGCTACCCGGCCGCTTTATGGTGCTGGTTCCAGGCGGCAATTGGGTCGGGGTCTCGCGCAAGATTGCCAGCTGGAACGAACGCCGGCGCCTGCGCGATCTGGTTACCAAGATCAAGCCCGACGGTTATTCGGTCATCGTGCGGACCGAGGGCCGCAACCAGAGCGATCGCGAGTTCAAGCGCGACATGAAACAGCTGGTCAAAAACTACGANCGCCTGATCAAGGCCAACAAAAAGGCCCAAGCCCCCGCCCTGGTGCACAAGGAAATGGGCATGACCTCGAGCGTGATCCGCGATCTCTTCACCGACAATATCGACCGGCTGGTCGTCGATGACAAAGAGCTCTACAAGGAGATCACGGCCTATCTGCGCCAGGTCTCGCCCGAGTTGCGGCAACGAGTCGAATTCCACCGCGACCGTCGGCCGATCTTCGATGCTTTCAAGATTGAGGAGGAGATCGAAAAGGCCACCAACCGCACCGTGTGGATGCGCCGCGGCGGCGCCCTGGTCATCGACTACGCCGAGGCCGGGACCTTTATCGATGTCAACTCGGCCCGCTACGTCGGCTCCGACGACCAGGAGGAGAACAACCTCAACACCAACCTCGAGGCGTCGCGCGAGATCGCCCGGCAGCTCAAGCTGCGCGATGTCGGCGGCATTATCGTCATTGATTTNATCGATATGAACGAAGAGCGCAATCGCCGGAAAATCATCGACCGCCTGATCGACGAGTTCAAAAAAGACCGGGCCAAGGTCTCCATCAGCGATCGCGTCAGCGAGTTCGGCTTGGTCGAGATGACCCGCCAGCGCGTGCGACCCAATCTCCTCCACACCCACAGCGAGCCCTGCCCCATCTGCAGCGGCACCGGCCGCATCATGGGGCCGGACACCACCTTGACCCGCATTGAGCGCTGGCTGCAGCGCTCCTATGCCGCCACCCGCGAAAAGCGCTANGTTCTCAAGGTCCATCCCGACGTTGCCAGCTATATCCTCGAAAACCGGGAAGAACGTCTCAAGTCGCTGCGCAAGGCCACCAAGGCCCGGCTGCAGGTCGAGACCGACACCTCGCTGGGGCCGCAGGATTATCGCTTCTTTTCGACCAAGCGCAGCCTCGATGTGACAGCCGAGTTCCGGGTTTGACATAAAAACCCCCGGCCCTTATCTTTTGCCTTCTCTGCTAATTGCGAAATTGTCTTAGGAGTTAGGTCATGTACGCAGTTGTCAATATCGCCGGCCACCAGGTCAAAGTCGATAAGGGCCAGCGCCTGCGCGTACCCCGCCTCGCGGTNGAGGAGGGCACCACGCAAGAGTTNACCGACGTGCTGCTGGTCTCCGANGACGGCGAGACCCAAATCGGCAGTCCCACCGTCGAGGGCGCCAGCGTTTCGGCGACCATCGTTGGCCACGGCCGCGGCGAGAAGATTCTCGTNATCAAGAAGAAGCGCCGCAAGAAGTACCGCCGGCGCAACGGCCATCGCCAGGACTACACCGAGATCCAGATCGACGAGATCGTCCTCCCCAATTAAGTAAGCGCGAAAGGACCAGCGAGCATGGCACATAAAAAGGGCGTCGGCAGTTCAAAAAATGGTCGCGATAGCAATGCCCAGCGCTTGGGCGTCAAGTGCTTCGGCGGCGAAAATGTCAACGCCGGTGCGATTCTGGTGCGCCAGCGCGGCACCCGCATCCATCCGGGAACCAATGTCAAAAAGGGCGGCGACGACACGCTTTTTGCTACCGTAGACGGCAAGGTGCAGTACGAGAATTTCGGCAAGAAGCGCAAGCGGGTGAGCGTCTACGCAGTGTAAGCGTTGCGACGATACAAATAGAAACGGACGCCATCGAAAAGGTGGCGTCCGTTTTTTTTGTGCTATGCGTTTCGCGCGGCAACTATACGGGAGAGGCTTTTGCTCATCGACCGCGTAAAACGTCGCGACCAGCCGTTTCCTGCCTCACGCGTTCTGCGCTATTTACCCAACAACTTCGCCTTCACATACTCGCGATTCAAAAAGGAGATGTGTTCGACTGCGATCTCCTTGGGACAGACGGCTTCGCACTCGTATTCGTTGGTGCAGTTGCCAAAGCCCTCGACCTGCATCGCTTCGACCATCGCCACTGTGCGCTTGTGTCGTTCGGGCTGGCCCTGAGGCAGGATGTTGAGGTGTTTGACCTTGGCGCTGACGAAGAGCATCGCTGAGGCGTTTTTACACGCGGCGACGCAGGCACCGCAGCCGATGCAGGCCGCCGCGTCGAAGGCCTCTGAGGCCACTTCCTGCGACACCAACAGGGCATTGGCGTCGGGGGCTGAACCCGTGTTGACCGAAGTGTATCCACCAGCTTGGATAATGCGGTCAAAGGCCGAGCGGTCGACCGCTAGGTCGCGGACCACCGGGAAGGCTGCGGCGCGCCAGGGCTCGATGGTAATGGTCGAGCCGTCGGGGAAGCTGCGCATGTAGAGCTGGCAGGTGGTGGTGCCGCGCCCGGGGCCGTGCGCGACGCCGTTGATGACCAGACTGCACATACCGCAGATGCCCTCGCGGCAGTCGCTGTCGAAGGCGATGGGGTCTTCGCCCTTGCGCTCGAGCTCGCCGTTGAGCACATCGAGCATTTCAAGAAAAGACATTTCCGGGCGCACGCGCTCAATCGGATACGATGCCATCCGGCCCTTGTCGTCGGGGCCTTGCTGGCGCCAGACTTTTATCGTGAAGCTCAGACAATCGCTGTGGCTGCCGTCGCGTCTGCGGCGATTTTGTTCCTGGCTCACTTGTAGCTCCTCTGGGTCAGATGCACGTTTTCAAAAACCAGTTCTTCCTTGTGCAGCGCTGGGTCGGTGCCCACGCCCTGGAATTCCCAGGCGGCGACGTAGGCGTAGTCCTCGTCGTTGCGCCTGGCCTCGCCTTCCGCAGTCTGGTGTTCCTCCCGGAAGTGGCCGCCGCAAGACTCGTTGCGTTCGTACGCGTCGTGAATCATCAATTCGGCGAATTCCATAAAATCGGCCACGCGCCCGGCGCGCTCGAGCACCTGGTTAAATTCGCCGGCGGTCCCGGCCACGGTCGCGTTCTGCCAGAACTCGTCGCGGATCTCGCGGACTTTTTCGCGGGCGCCTTGCAAGCCCTCGGCGTTGCGCGCCATGCCGCAGTGGTCCCAGAGCAAGAGCCCCAACTCGCGGTGGAAGTCGTCGACGGTGCGCTGGCCCTTGATGGCCAGTAGCTTGTCTATGCGCTCGGTCGCCGCCTGCTCAGCCTCATCGAAAGCCGCATGATCGGTGCCGACATCGTCGGCTATTTGGTTGGCGACATAGCCGCCGATGGTGTAGGGAATGACGAAATAACCGTCGGCCAGGCCCTGCATTAGCGCACTGGCGCCGAGGCGGTTGGCGCCGTGGTCGGAGAAGTTGGCTTCGCCCAGAACGAAGAGCCCGGGCAAATTGCTCATCAAATTGTAATCGACCCATAGACCGCCCATGGTGTAGTGCACCGCCGGGTAGATCCGCATCGGCGTCTGGTAGGGATTTTCGTTGGTGATCTCGTGGTACATGTCGAAGAGATTGCCGTATTTCTGGCTGATGACCTGCTCGCCGTCGCGCTGTATCGCGTCGGCGAAGTCTAGATAGACCGCTCGGCCCGTGGACCCGACGCCGCGGCCCTCGTCACAGACGGCCTTGGCCGCGCGCGAAGCCACGTCGCGCGGCACCAGATTGCCGAAGCTGGGATAGCGGCGTTCGAGGTAGTAATCGCGCTCGTCGCCCGGGATCTGCTCGGGTGTGCGCTGGTCGTCCTCCGCCCTGGGCACCCACACGCGTCCGTCGTTGCGCAGGCTCTCACTCATCAGCGTCAGTTTGGACTGGTAGTCGCCCGAGACGGGGATGCAGGTGGGGTGGATCTGGGTGAAGCAGGGGTTGGCAAAGAAAGCGCCCTTCTTGTGTGCGCGCCAGGTCGCGGTGACATTGCAGGCCTTGGCATTGGTCGATAAAAAGAAGGCATTGCCATAGCCGCCGGTAGCCAGGATCACCGCATCGGCCACATAGCGCTCCAACTCGCCGCTGATCAGGTTGCGCGCGACGATGCCGCGGGCTTTGCCGTCGATCATCACCAGCTCGAGCATCTCGCGCCGCGGCATCAGCTTGATTTTGCCGGTCTCGACCTGGCGCATCAATGCGCTGTAGGCGCCCAGCAGCAATTGCTGGCCGGTCTGGCCGCGGGCGTAGAAGGTGCGCGAAACCTGTGCGCCGCCGAAAGAGCGGTTGGACAGCGTGCCACCGTATTCGCGGGCGAAGGGCACGCCTTGAGCGGCGCACTGGTCGATGATATGCGAGCTGATCTGAGCCAGGCGGTAGACATTGGCCTCGCGGGCGCGGTAGTCGCCGCCCTTGACCGTGTCGTAGAACAGCCGATAGACGCTGTCGCCGTCGTTCTGGTAATTCTTGGCCGCGTTGATGCCGCCCTGGGCGGCGATGGAGTGGGCGCGGCG
>PBOD01000179.1 GCA_002724215.1 Gemmatimonadota bacterium
CCGGTCGTAGAGCGTTCGCGTTCTATCTGCTTCTACTCGGGGGCCGAAGGCCAATTCCGCCACGCGCTGGCTACGCACTCTGCCGGTGCGCCCCAAAAACGCCGGACCGGCCATCGGTTCGACGTCGTCGTCCGCAATATCGGTCCGCGCGATGCGCGCCTCGACCACTTCCAAGCGAATGTCGCCCGCTGGCGGCAGGCCCACCAGCGCGCCGCGACCCCAGGCCATTTCGGACGCCGCAGGTTCCCAGGTCAAACGCAAGCGCTGCGGGCCACTTTCGATCACGCGCACCTGCGCCGATCCCTGTACCGCAAAAGCGAGTGCCAGCGCGCAAAAAGCAAGTTTAACCAAGTCTAAATCCGTTCATAAAGCAGAGAGGATAATGCCAATGGGGAAGTGCGGCGAACGACGCACTTAAGGTGATTTCAAGCCTCTCTTTTGTCAAGGTCATCCCTTGACTTATCTGCTTGTCGCCGCTATCTTTTCAGGTCTTCTAAGGAGATCTTTTTTATGCCCAGAAAATGCAGCCTGACCGGCACCAAGGCCCTGACCGGCAACAGCGTCAGCCACTCACAGCGCAAAACCAAACGCGTCCAGCAACCGAATCTGATCAAAAAGCGCATTTTCATCCCCGAAGAAAACCGCACCGTCACTCTGCGGCTCACTGCGCGCGCACTGCGCACCCTCAACAAGAAGGGCATCCATCAATTCCTCAAGGAGCAGGGCCTCGAGGTCTGATCCTGCCCGTGCCCAACCTCGCCCTCGACGGCAGCCCCCCCCTGCGCAGCACCCCCTTCCCCGCCTGGCCCATCTACGGTCCCGCTGAGGAAGAAGCCCTGTTGGCGGCCCTCCACTCGGGCCGCTGGTTCCTCGCCGACCACATCGAAAGCTTCGAGCGCGAATTCGCCACCTTTCAGCAAGCCGCATTCGGCATCGCCACCAGCAATGGCACCACCGCGATCCAGGTCGCGTTGGCGGCCATCGGCATCCGCCCCGGCGATGAAGTCATCGTCCCGGCCTACACCTTTATCGCCACCGCCAGCGCCGTCGTCGCCACCGGGGGCATCCCCGTCTTCGCCGATATCGACCCCGATACCTATAATATCGATCCCGCCTCGGCAGAAGCCGCCATCACCGAAAAAACCGTCGCCATTATCGGCGTCCACATCGCCGGCCGCCCCTGCGACCTCGACGCGCTCGGCGCGCTGGCCGCCCGCCGCAATATCCATCTCATCGAAGACGCCGCCCAGGCCCATGCCGCCGCCTGGAAAGGCAGGAAAGTTGGGGCTATCGGGCACCTGGGCACCTTCAGTTTCCAGGCCAGCAAAAACCTCTGCGGCGGCGAGGGCGGCTTTATCGCCACCGACGACGAAGCCCTGGCCGACCGCGCCTGGTCGGTACACAACTGCGGCCGATCGCGCACGGGCGCGTGGTACGAGCACCCGTTGGTCGGCTCCAACTACCGCATATCCGAATTTCACGCCGCCCTGCTCCTGAGCCAGTTGACGCGCCTCGAGGCGCAAACCGCCCGCCGTAGCGAAAACGCCGCCTTATTGACTTCCCTGTTAGACCAGATCGAGGGCGTCGAGCCCCTGGCGGCAGACGAGCGGATCACCACCCACGCCCATCATTTGTACATCTTCCGCTACCGCGCCGAAGGCATGTCCCGCGACCGCTTTATCGAGGCGCTGTGCGCCGAGGGCATTCCCTGCGCCTCGGGTTATCGCCCGCTCTACGGCGAAGCTGCCTTCGCCGCTCATTTCGCCGACTATCCGCTAACCAGCGCCTATTTCGGGGGACCACCCGATTACCGCGGGGTCTGCTGTCCCGTCACCGAGCGCGTCTGTGCGTCCGAATCGGTCTGGCTGACCCAAAACATGCTGCTGGGCCCAGCCGACGACATGCGGGATATCGCCGCCGCCGTCGCAAAAGTGCTCGCGGCCCCTAAACCAGCATAGCCTCGATTTCGCACGCGACCTGCTCTTCGCGGACCTGGTCAATTACTCCTTTGAAATAACGGGCCGCGCCGCTGACGATCAGCCGCTCAATCGCACTTATTTCCTCGTCCGAGTAGGCGCCCGAATCCTTAACCATTTCCATGTATTCCAACTTGGCATCCTTGTCCAAATCGGAAATCGAAGCCAGCATATCGAAGAGCTTATAGGCCGCCGGACTCTCCAGACAGCGCTCGACAATATAGGCCAGGCGTTCATTGCGGGTCTGCGGCGGTAGATCCGTTCTCTCCATGATGATCCTTCCCATCNTAATAACACCGTGGCCGGGGCNATTTCCCCGACGCTGGGNAGGCTTTGAGCAAGTATTGGGCCGCGGAGAGAAAAAAGTGATCTACCNTAGANCNGAANNNNCCTNAANTCAAATAATTACAATTTCTTAAGATNGNNTTNACNNATTTTNNTCTACGACTCTGTGGCATTAGATTGCACAGTACCAGGGAAAAAATATCCCCCCACCCAGACAATATTTCCCCTNGCNGACGCCGNGCTATGACTTGTCGCTAAGGCTTTCAGGGTCTATTTTTGGATGNAAATGGAGGATAGAATGATCGATAAAGAGCTATTGGAGATTCTGGCCTGTCCCGAGACCAAAGAGCCCGTGCGCCTCGCCGAGGAGGCTTTGCTCGCCGATCTCAATGGGCGCATTGAGCGCGGGGAAGTGAAAAACAGGGCGGGTAAAGCCGTAGAAAAGAAAGTCGACGGGGGCCTGGTGCGCGAAGATGGGGCCTATCTCTATCCGATTGAAGATGAAATACCCATCATGCTGATCGACGAGGCCATCCCCCTCAAATAGCCCTACCCCTCCGGTCCCTCCACCTTAATCAGGCGCTGGCTGCCGTCCCTGTTCTGATAGACCAGGACTTTTAAGCCCTGGCGCCGGGCGCGCTCCTGATAGTTATCGACCAGTTCCACCGTGCGCTGCTTTTTGAGCAGGTCGTTGGCCAGTAGTTGCTCGAAACCCTCGCGGGTCACCATACCCATTTTATTNCCCTGGAAATAAACCGCGTACGCCCGCACACTGCGATNCTCCTCCNCTGCTGCGNCGGCTTCGTCTGCTCCCCTGGGCGNCCCGGTATAGGTCAACGCCAGCCCGATGAGATTGGCCAGGGCCACGGTCAGATCGCTGACCCAGATCGCCGTCGTCAGTTTAGCGAAAATCCACAGCGGCACCAGACAGACCAGCATCAGGCACNTCATAAAGAAGAACACCAACCGGAAGCGCTCCAACCCCAATCCCCGGCGCTTGCGCCCCAACATCAGTGCGATCTCGATCAGCGTGCCGGCGAAAAATAGGGCGAAGAGCGCCAGGGCCAGAGATTCGCGCACGGGCCTATCCCGCCCCGCTACAATCGGTGCCCGACGCCTCGAGGTCGCCCGCGGCGCGCGCTGTGATAGAATCGGCCATAAGCAAGGATAATGTCCCTCGCCCTCGACCGCGTCAAGGGCGTTGCCGGGGTTGGGCATCCGTTCTATATTGCACCACCACCCCGCTCTGAAAGGGTTCCAATGACCATCGTCGATACGCACTGCCACACCGGCATCCACAAATACGAGCCCGTTGAAGCCCTGCTCTTCCANATGGAGCGCGCCGGGGTCGATAAAGCAGTACTGATTCAGCACGCCGGCGAGACCGACAATGGCTACCACATCGAATGCCTCGACCGCCATCCCGGCCGCTTCGTCTCGGCCATGGTCGTCGAGCCGGAGGACGACGGCAGTAAAATCCGCGCCTGGGCCGAACGAGGCATTATCGGCATCCGCTTGCCAATCGCCTCGCGCGCCCAGGCCGCCGACCCTCTCGCCCAATGGCGCACCGCTGCCGAGCTCGATCTGGTCGTCAGCGCCCCATCCACTCCCGGCGCATTGCTGAGCGAGGATTTCGCGGAANTNCTCGCCAAATTCCCCGAGCTCTCCATCGTCATCGANCACCTCGCCGGCGTCGGCCACGACGCCGACCCACCCTACGAAGAGTACACCCGGGCCCTGGCCCTGGCCGAATATCCCAATCTCTCGATTAAATTACCTGGTTTCGGCGAATTCTGCGCCCTGCCCCACCCCTTTGCCGAAGTCCCGCCCCTGGCCGAGATGGCCATTGACGCCTTCGGCCCCAGCCGGGTGATGTGGGGCAGCGATTGGCCGCCGGTCAGTTCGCGCGAGGGCTACGACCACTCGCTGAGCTTTGCCANCGACTATCTCAGTTCGCTGAGCGAGGACGAGCGCGCCTGGATCTTTGGNGAAACCGCCCTNGAGGTGTGGCGATTTTAGGGCCCGCGATGGATACAGGTTTCGACACGATCGGTAACGCAACGGTTGTTTGCTACGACCGGGGTCCGGTTTTGGCAACCGACCCCTGGCTCAGCGGCAGCGCTTATTTTGGCAGTTGGATCTTGAAGCACCCCATTCCCGAGGAACAATTAGCAGCGATAGACGCGTGTGCCTACATCTGGATCTCACATGGTCATCCGGATCACCTGAGTTCGGCCGCCCTCGACAAATTAGTCGGCAAGACGGTNATCCTNCCCNATCACGTCGGATATCGTATCAGGGACTCTCTCGCCGCCANGGGACATACCGTACAGGTGTTACCGGACCGGGAATGGGTCTCCCTCTCTGATCGAATCCGCATCTATTGCATCGCCGACTACAATCAGGACGCAGTGCTGCTCATCGATGTCAACGACCGCCTGCTTTTCAATATGAACGACGCCGGTGACCAGGGCTGGGCTCNCTCCGTNCGCAAAGTCATCCGCCAGTACGACACCANTTTCCTGCTCAAGGGATCCGGCCTGGNCGACATGGCGAANTTCTACGACGAGGAGGGCGGTTTTATCGAACCGGTCATCCTCCCGGCCGGCCCCTTTCTGGCCAACCTCGCCGATAGTTTCGGCGTCACCCACTACATCCCCTTCAGCTCCAACCACTACAACCAGCGCCGCGANTCCGCGTGGGCCGAGAAATACAGCACGTCGTACGAGGATTATCGCATCGATTTCGATTCGTCCAAATGCCGCATGCTGCCCCCCTTTATCCGTTATAACTGCGCCGAAGACACCTACGTCGAAATAGCCGTCGATACTGTNTGTGGCCGGATTGTCGAGCCCAGCGAGTTCGGCGACGATTGGAGCGATCCGCTATCGGCGGAGGACCGCGCACGGCTCGACCGCTACTTCCGCTCGATCGCCCATCTTTTCGATTTCCTGGATTTTATCACCTTCAGGGTGGGAGGCCGCGACCACCACATTACCTTCAACCGCGGCANATACCACCGGGGCGTGACCTTTGAGGCACCGCGCAATTCGCTGATGACCTGTGTCGAACACGAGATTTTCGACGACATGCTTATCGGCAACTTTATGAAGACCACCCTGCACGGCCACTGGGGCCATGCGCGCCTCTTCCCCGATTTTGGCCCCTATGTCACCAAATACGCNGACAACGGCCAGGCCAAATCAAGGCAAGACCTCNCCCGCTATATGGAGCANTACCGGCGCCGCGCCCCGCTCGAATTCCTCGTCCACCGNNTCGAATTCCACACTAAGAATCTATTCCGCGATTACGTCANCCACGACTCTCGGCTATACCGNNTCGTCCGCGATCTCTACCACCGCCACGCCTGAATCCCCCTCCAACTGAGCCGCCGCCAGCGCCAGCCCTGTCCACAGCCAGTAGACCATGCGCAATGTCGGTTCGTTGAGAATATCCCAGGTCANCATGTGGGCAGACAGCGCGACGTAGCTCGCCAGATAAGCCCAGAGCAAGTCCCGCCGCGGTCCGGGCCGCGCCCGCCGCCAAGAGCGCAACACCACCGCGAGTATGGCCGCCATCAGCGCCANACGGGCCAGCAAGCCCAAAACGCCGGTTTCGGCCAGGAACATCAGGTACATATTCTCCGTCGTGTGCTCGGGGAATTCCCTGATCATNTAGTTTTCGGNATAGCGGTATTTTTCGAATTCTCNCGTGAAGGTGCCAAAACCCACCCCNGTTAATGGATGCACCGCTAGAATATTGCCGACCGTATAATACTGTGCGACACGGAAGCGCTCGGTATATTCCAATAGCGAACCGTACTCGTACACCCTATCCCCGTCGCGAATGGTCACCGCNCGGNACTCGAGAATTTCACTCCAGCGCTGGGCTATTTCGGCAGCGATTCCGTCGCTTGAAGCGCGCTGCAATAACACGACGACCAACACTAACCCGAGCAACAGGCCGTATATATGGCGCCGACCTATCCCCCGCAATCTCATCAGCCAGGGAGCCAACAGGAGACCACAGAGCAGTGTCGCCGCCTGCGTCGCCCGCGTCTGAGTCAGCAGCACGGTCAGCGGCAAGAGCATACACGTCACCCCCCATCCGGCCTTAGCCCACAGGTTTCCGGCCTGCATGTACGCCCAAATCGCCACCGGCAACAACAACATCGCATAGGTCGCCGTGGCCACCGTTGAGCCAAAGGGGCCCATGGCGCGATGACTGGTGTGATAGGGATTGTGCACGCGCTGGACCACGTCCCAGACCGGATCAATACCGGTTAATGCAAAGAAAGAGGTATAAGCTGCTACCCCACCGCCAACGAGGGCCAAAAAGAGCGCCGCGCGGCGGATTGCCCCCCAGCCTGGGTAGCATTGTACTGCGAGCCAGCATAACAGGGGACCGGTCGCATGAAAGTAGATCCACTTCTCCAGACCGATGCGCCCGTATGTCGCCCCCCACAGACTGAGCAGCGAGAAGGCCAGATGCAGTACGATCCAAGGGCCGACCCCGGTCGCCGATAGCCCTCCGCCGCGCGCGCGCCAGGCAGCGCCCCAGAGCACCAGCGCGCTACAGGCCAGGACGAAAGGCGCGTATTTTACCAGCGAAAACGCCGGCGCGGCCTGCAAACTCTGTGTCTGAAAATAGTAGAACGGCACCCACGAAACATATAGCAACAACGCCGCCAGAATGCTCCGTGTCGACCGGTGGTCTTGCGACCAGGCCAAAACCCTCTTAAATACTTGCACTGTCCCTAGCCATCTCCGCGCGCCACAAGCGCACCAATTGATCCGCCGTCCTCACCCAATCAAATTGTGCGATTCGCGCTCTGCCGGCCTCCACAAGCGCATTGCACCGCGCCCGGTCGTCGCAAACCTGAATAAATGCTGTAGCCACTGCACCGGCGTCGTCGGGATCGACGACCAATCCCGCCGGACCGACTATTTCCGGCACCGACGAGCGATTAGAAGCGATTACCGGCACGCCCTGTGCCATCGCCTCGAAGGGTGTAAGGGGAAACGCCTCGCAACTGGATAACAGCACCAGGCCCTCGGCCGCTGCGTACCAGGCACTCAATTCGCCGTGCGGGAGCGCGGGTACAAAAAGCGCGGCGTCGCCGAGCGCCAGGTCCTGCGAGTGCTGGCGCAGGCGGTGACCATAACCCCAGTGATCGAGCCCGATGCATACGAGGGCCAATCCCCGCTCACGCATTTCCGGACGCGCCATGGCGGTGAGGGCGCGGTCGATATTCTTATACGGTGCCAGAGCCCCAACGTAGAGCAAAAACGGGCGGCCGACCTGTTCGCGGACCCGGGCGACGGCCTCTGGTGCCGCCGCACAGCGCTGCGCGGCGCTCAGGGCCAATGGCACCACATGGACCTTGTCCCCGAGCAATCCATCTTCCGCAACGACCATCTCCCGCACGCACTCAGACACCGCAACCACATGCGCGGCGCGGCGGTTGCACACCCCTCCCAACCCGGCGTAGAGCCGATGGCGCAAAGAGCGCGTGGCCAGCGATCCCAGCGGATAGCGATGGCCGAAGTCGCGGTACTGGTAATAGAATAGATTTTGCACCAGTGCCGAAACCCGGCACGGCATCCAGGGCGCGAAAATCTGATTGACGGCGAAAAACAGATCGACCCGCAAGCGCTTGAGCCTGCGCGGCAGCCACAAGAACTCGCAGACGACGCGCCGCCCCGGCGACAGCGCCCANACGGGCGCTTCGTGCAGAACGAATGAGGGAGNCAGTCCGGCGAAGAGGTGCCGGTTTTCCCCGCTGACAAATAATGCATANTCAATGGCGGGATCAGCCGCGGGCAACACAGGTAACAAATTGCGCAGAACCGTCTCGCCGCCCCCGGTTTGGTNGGGTTTGACCGAGAGCGCGCTAATNGCGACGCGCATGATCTCCTCCCAAAAACAAAGTGACTGCAGCCCNCTACNGATTTATTGCGGACGAATTCCCCGCCNNATNTGCGCCGACCGTGCCTCCCGCTGANCTTGACCAGGCCTCCGTTGAGGCCGGTTTCGAGCGATTCTGTCGCAGGGGGCAGGTTGCGGTCGAGGGCTTCGTTGAGCGAGGCGACCTGGTCGGCGGTGAGGATATCCTCGATGAAAGGGAAGCGGCCGTAGCTTGCAGAGATTTATGCCTTCGGTGCAAGCGGATCTGTTTGCTCCTGATGGGCGACATTGGGATACGGCAAAAGACAAAGGGCCTACGTCGATTGACATAAGCCCCTTATCCTATAGCTAATGGTGCCGAAGCGGGGACTCGAACCCCGACGCCCGAAGGCACTGCCCCCTCAAAGCGCACATGAATGATTTCGCAACATCNCTCAAATTAAGCGCTTACCACTCAAGTTCAAAATCATCAATCACTTAGCTTTTAACTAAATTAAGCTGTATTTAGTTCCAGTCAACTACAAGTTTAACGGAGTTGTACGTTTCGATGGAGACTTTATGGAGACCCACGAAGCTATCCCGCGCTCTGCCGTTCTGTAGTGATCGGCTGGGCCAACACATCCACAGCTACTTGCAAGTGCTCCGGTGCAAGATGGGCATAGCGCATCGTTACGCGAATATCCCGATGCCCCATTAGCTTGGCCACCGTCCGAAGGTCTATCCCTTTCATTACCAGATGCGAGGCAAACGTGTGTCGCAGATCATGGAAGCGAATATGCTTCCCTAACTTGGCACGACGTACCGCGCCCTCGAAGCCATTGCGGATCGACTTACGCCGGTCCCCGGTCGGCGTAGCGAATACATACGCCTCATCCTTGCCCCCGGTGATATTGCGCGGTAGACCCTGTAAAGTTGCCCGCACCATCTCATTCANTGGAATATAGCGCGTGTCGTGATTCTTGGTCTTCCGTACAGTAATCATGCCGCGCTCGCCCTTGTCGAAATCCACGTCCCGCCATTGTAGATCGAACAATTCACCTCTCCGCATGCCCGTATATAAGGCCACCGTCACGACAGCACGGGTATCTGGCGGACAAACGGCCAGTAACTGCTCGATCTCGCCCTCGCGTAAGAATTCGTATTCCTCGATCTCTTCGCGTTGCTGGCTTACCCCCCAGGCGGGGTTTGAATCCAGATACTCCCAATCGACCGCCTTTCTCAGCATGTTCTTGAGACAGGACAGTTCCCGGTTGATTGTCCCAGGCTTTATGCCGGCCGCTTTGCGCTGTGCGATATACTGCTCGACATCGCGCCTTTTTATAACTGCAATGTCCTTTTTACCGAAAAAGGCCTTCAGGTGCTTCATGCTGTTGGTATCTCGCATATAGGTCGATTGCTCCTTCTCTACCTTCGACCAATTCTCCAGATACTCGTCTCCGAATATGCCAAACGGTCGCGCGGGTCGCTCCCTTTTACGTCGCACTTCGCCCCGTAACGCATCGGCCTTGCGCGTCAGACGCCATTCCTGAGCCAAATCAAGGCGATGTATGGTCTTCTGTTCGCGAATGCGCTGGCCGGTCTCGGGGTCAGCATAGTTGACTTCGGCGATATAGCCATCGCCCTCTGCGCGGCGCCAGATGCCCGATGCGATACGCTCCCCCTTCTTATTAGCCATTACGCCGCCCTCCTTCCCTGTCGGTGGGCTTTGAATTCGCGCTGTTGAGCCAAGATCGCTTGGCTCGTGCATCGGCGCGTGGCCATGATCCGCCGTGCTTCGGCCAGGTTGGCCGCACTGTAGCCATTGCGAATATCGTACGGTCGGGATACTATTGATTGAGCCATGCGCTGTGCCTCCTTCGGGTTAAGCGTGTGGCGTTTGGGCCTGCCTGGTGTAAAGGCACCGGGCGGGCCTTTTTGCGGTCAGGCAGCTTACCTACCGCGAACAGGCTTCTTCTGCTCGGCCTGCACCTATTCCTTAGCCATCGTCCGCAACAAAGAGGACACACTGCGATCCTGCTGCCGGGCCAGGGCCTTAAGAGCGCTGTGCGTCTCAGCGTCCAACCGCGTTGCGACAGACTCCTTGCCCATAACCACCTCGATTGTGACATTTGTTAAACAAACGTTACTATATATTGCATTATATAAGTTTTAGTGTCAATCCGTAAATAGTGCTTATTTTGATGAGTAACCTGTAGGAGGTTTAATGTCAGAGAAGAAAGAGGCGTTCATCGGTCTCCGTCTCACCAAGGATGAACTAAATAAGCTCGACCAGCACGGACAGGGAC
>PBOD01000022.1 GCA_002724215.1 Gemmatimonadota bacterium
GGGGTTGGGCGGCTTGCATGGCTTCTCCTTTCAGATCGCGAGTGGGGCGGGGCTACTCGCTGATCAACTGCGGCCGCCGCACGATGCCAAAGGCCACGTTGTAGCCGAAGTCGAAACGCAGGCGTCCCTCGCTGAAGTCGAACTCGAGTTTGGCGCTGTGAGCCGTTTCGGTAAAGAAGATCCGGGCCATAAAGACCTCGTTGTCGGTCCAGCCGCCGCTGGTGGCGATCGGCTCGGGATCGCCCTGGCTGTCGTACGCGGTTTCGCCCTTGAGCCAGGTGCCGTGGCCGACTCTGATCCGGTGCTTGCCCTGCTGGTCGTGGATAGTGAAGGCGTTGCCGCCGCGACCGAAGTCGAAGGAGATCACCTCGACGCCCTGGCGGTTGTCGGCGAATTCGAAGAGCTGGCCCGAGATGTCCTCGGCCTTCGGCACATAGGAGGCCCCGCGCAGCGGCTTGAGAAACAGGAACGACAGCTTGTCGCTGAGTGCGGCGTGGGCCTGTTTGTCGGCTTCGAGTGAATCGGGTCGCAGCGCCGGTAGCAGATGCTCCCAGACCAGATTGAGCACGTCCTGCGTCTTGTAGCTGGCGACACCGCCGGTCAGGGCCAGCACCGCGTCCTGCTCGGGCATCACGACGCAGAATTGCCCGAAGGTGCCGTCGCTGTGGTAGGCATTGTGGCGGCCGAGCCAGAAATGGTAGCCGTAGCCCTGCTCCCAATCGCTATCGGGATCGCTGCCGGTGGCGGTCTGGCGCGTGGTGGCGGTCTCGATCCATTGCTCGCTGAGGATGCGCTCGCCGTTCCACAGACCCTTTTGCAGGTAGACCTGGCCGAAGCGGGCGAGGTCTTCGGTCTTGAGCCGCAGGCCCCAGCCGCCGGTGCTGACGCCCTGCGGGCTCTGCTGCCAGCGGTAGCCCCTGATCCCCAGCGGCTCGAAGAGACGCGGCTGGAGATAGTCGACGACATTTTCGCCCGTGGCACGCTGGAGGATGGCGGCCAGGATGTAGCTCGCGCCGAGGTTGGTGGTGAAATGAGTGCCGGGTTTGTATTCGACCGGCAATTCGAGGAAGGTCTCGACCCAGGGCGTGTCGCCGCCGGAGAACATATCGCCTGCCGTGTCGTGCAGGTGGCCGGTGCTCATAATCAGCAGATCGCGGATGCGCATTGCCCGCAGGTTGCGGTGCGGCATTGCGGTCAGGTCATCGGGGAAGTGGTCGAGCACCAGGTCGTCGAGCGAGAGCGCGCCCGCGTCGACGGCGAGGCCGATGGCGGTGGCGGTAAAGCTCTTGCTCAGCGAGTAGAGGCGGTGGCGCTGCTCCGCACTATAGGGATGCCACCAACCCTCGGCGACGACCTGGCCGTGGCGCAGCAGCACGAAGCTGTGCAGCGCGTCGATTTTTTCTTCGGCCGCTTTGACGAAGTTGAGGACGGCGGTGGAGGAAAGGCCCTGCTTATCGGGCGTGCTGCGCGGGAGTTTCTGCGCAGCAGCGTCGGGGGCGCCCATTGTGATCAGGGTGATCAGGGCGACCAGAGCGTATTTCATCGCGAGTTTCCCTCAGAACACGATGCTCGATACCGCCTTGGAAATTAGCGCCAGCGCGATCGACGACATGCCCACCAGGCCCATGCCGCACGAATATCCGGCGAGCAGAATAGGGGTATAGGCGCGCCAGCGATTTTCGCCGAAGCGCTGCTGGAAATAGTAGCGCCCCAGCATCGCGCCGATGAAGTTGGGCAGCAGAAAGTGCGGCCAGGCGCCCACCCCGCCGATAAAGCCGTAAAAGAGCGCCACCGGCCACTTCAATAGCGACAGCACCCCCAGGAGGCCGGCGCTGCCGACGATGCCGGTGAGTACGTATTCCCAGCGAATGATGGTCTTGATCAGTTCGTTGCCGCCCTCAGCCAGGGTCGATTTGGCCCAGAAGGCCTGCATGGTGGCGTGGAAGGGCCAGAACTTCTGCACGTAAGGGTAGGCCGACGACGGAATCGGTCCCAGCTTCCAGATAAAAGACCAGAAGATGAACGAGCAGACGAACATGATCAGCAGCGTTACCGCCGCCAGTTTGAAGATGCTGCCGAAATGGGTACGCGTCAATTCCAGTTGCTTGAAAGCCGCGGCCTCGTAGCCCCAGTTAAACATCGGGATTGGCGCGAACCACACCGCCGCGCCCTGGTAGCCCGACAGGTAGAAGGATCCCTCGCGCAAATAGGGGAAGGACACGCCCTGCGGCGAGCCGGTCAGGCCGATCATTCGCGCGCCGATATAGGAGTAGATCGGCGTCCATACGAAGCCGAACAGGGCGCTGATCCACCAGGGGAAACCCGGCACCAGCCACCAGACCAGGACCACGAAGCCCAGCGTGCTCAGCGCCCAGATCCCCAGCGCGACGGGAATGGGGATATCGCCGCGGTTGGCGGGCAGGGTTTCGCGGTCTTCTCTCTGTGCTCCGCGCATCTTCCACATGGTGGTGCCGACCATCCAGAAGCCCATCGCTGCCACCACGATCGCGCCGCCGATGGTGAAGCTGAGCCAGAAGTCGAAGGAGTTGGCGATCTGGGTGGGAATGGCCGACATGCCCGGCTCCCAGGTGTGCAGAACCTCGAACGAATAGAGCAGCGGGTTGATCAGCAGGTTGACCAGGAAGGCGGCGGCAAAGGAGCCGACCACGATCCAGAACGGCAGTACGAAGCCGACCATCACGTGGCCGAGATCGGTGCCGATGCCCATGATGCCGGCGGGCAGCATCTCTTTCAGCGAAACCGTGAGGTCGATAAAGGGAATCGGCAGGATGGTGACGGTTTCGGTGAGGAAGATGCCCGACACGGTGGGGATCACCACGTAGAACAGGCCCCAGACGATGCCGATAAAGGCGCCGATGCTGAAGACTTCCCAGCGCCAGCCCTCGCGTTGTCCCGAGCTCTCGGCCAGGGCGGTGGCGCCGCCGGCCTGCACCGTGGCTAGCGGGTAGGGCAGTTTTTCGATGTCGTTGGTGATGCGGAAGAGCACATATCCCAACGACAGGCTGTTGATCTTCATCATCACGATGACGGTCAACAGCAGGGCGATCGGCTTGATCCAGTCGGGGTGCAGGAAGGAGCGCCCTTCGAGTGCTGGAGAGCCACGCGGCGGTACCACCCAGTCGGGGATGTGCTGGTGCAGCCCATCGGCCTGGGGCGACTGGATCAGGTACTGGTCCCAGATCAGCCCGCCGAAGGGACCGCCGAAAAGCTCGGCGCCGGTGCCGAGCTTGCCGCCCATCATCACCAGTCCGCCGGCGACCCAGTAGAGGATGATCACTTCCTGCGGTCTGAGCCGCACGAACGAGCGTTTGGCGATCTCGATAAACAAGATCAGCGTTACCCACTCGGCGCCGCCGGCCATCGACTGCCCGGTGACCAGCCCGAGATAGATCGCGCCCGGCAGCATGATAAAGCCGACAAATAGCGCCGCCCACAAGGTCTTGATGTTGAAGCCCGGTTCGAAGTCTAAGCCCTCGGGGATCAGCTGAATCGGCGGGTCTTTTTTCGTTTCTGCAGCCATCGCCTAGTTTCCGTAGAGCGAGTGCCCCTGGCCGGGGAACCAGATCATGTCGATGAGAAAGGAGATCCCGATTGCGGTGAAATAGCCGAGGACCAGACCGATAAAGAAGGGCTGGGCCTTCTGGTAGAGCACGATGCCGCCCGAGCGCATGATCGCCCACTTGGCCAGCCACGAGACGAAGATCGAAAACACGATAATGGTCATCGGGTAGGAGCAGATCCCGACGGGCATCCCGATCGGGTGCAGTGGCCACCAGGGGAAGCGGTAGCGCATAAAGGTCAGCGCCCCCATCACCCCGCCGCCGCCGACCAGGTGCCAGAGCCGGGTCCAATCGGGCGCCTTGAGGCCGATTTTGCGCAGCGATTCAGTATAGGGTACCTGCGAGCCGGCACCGAAGATCCAGCCGCCGTAGTTGTAGGCGCCGAACGAATAGCCCATGTAGAGCGCGAAGGCCATCGATACTACCAGCGCCACCAATGCTGAGAGCAGGATATAAAAGCTCAGCGAGCGGCGGCTCAGGCGGATGTGGTCGGAGATCTTGGCGCTGTTGGCGGCGGCGACCATGAAAAAGCCCTTCAACTCGTGGTGCCAGCCGTACGAAAGCCCCATGGCGATATTGCTCTGGGCGCTGGCAACCGGTCCCAGCGCGTTGCCGACGAAGGTCGGTCCGATCAGCGGTGCGCGGCTAAACAGCAGGCCGCCCTCCATGATGATGCGGGTGATGCCGGTGTAGAGGATCAGCGTGGCGAGTATAAACAGCGCGATGGTGGGGATATTCATGCCCGCACGCCACATCCAGAAAGCGATATAAACGAGCGCCAGGCCGCCGCCGAAGACGATCATGCGGTAGGACATCAGCTCGTCGGAGTCGTCGATATCGGGGTCGTTGTGGATGGCCTTGCGCCAGATCGCGCCCAAATGCCCGCGCGCCATCCACAGCATGCTCGCCACCAGCACGATCATTGCACCGAAGGACTGCCAGCCGATAGCCGGATGGCCGAGGGTGTAGACGTCGCGGTGGGGTATCGTGTAGCCGAAGCGGTTGAACAAGCCCTCCTGCAGCATGGTCAGCACGGTGAAGAACCAGATGCTGAACGAGACATCGAGATTGACGAAGTAGGTAAAGCCGACGATAGCCCAGTTGATATTGGTGTTGATAGCGGGGAATTCACGGCCGATGCGGATGGGATCGGAAAGGTCGCGCGGGATCGGCGGGAAGGCCGGCGTGAAATAGGTGACCACATTCCACATCACCATGCAGAAGGGGATGCCGAAGCCGACCCAGAACGCGGTGCTGCGGACAAAGCCGGGCCAGTTGGAGCCCCTGGGCGGCGAGATGAGCTGCTGCGGCAGCTCCATTAGCGCGAAGGGCAGGCGCTCGTATTCGACCCACTGCTTGCGCAGCGCGGCGACGATACAATGACACAAGAAGAAGATGGCCATCACCAGGCTGGTCCACCAGAACAGCGGCCCGATCCACGCGCCCCAGGGGATCGGCTCACCGGCCGGGATGCCATTGTAAAACCACTTGAGCGCGATCATGTCGCTGGGGACCAGCCATTCCTCGATATGCGCGACGACCTTACTCTGCCACTGGTTTTCAGGCGAGGCGAAGTACTGCGGCGCGGCGATGACGGCGATCATATAGGTCGAGGTGCCCCAGGTGGGGATCGAGGCGCCGACCAGCGACATGGTGAAGATGAGGCCGAGTTCGGTGGGGCTAAGGCCGCTAATTTTCAGCCACGATTTGAGCGCGGCGTTGAGAAAGACCAGAGCCGTGAAGAGGAAGACCACGCTCAGCGGCAGGTAGCTGATGGCCCACTGCGAAGACTTGAGGATGAACATGCTGTAGGGAGCGCCGACGTTGATAAGTACGACGAGGCTNAGCCCCAGCAGGAAGGCGCGCAATGGGAATTTTGTGGTCGTGGTTTCGGTCACTGGTGCGTAGTAACGGTTATTGGTTTAGCTGCGNTGGTCTGGTNGGCGGCGTGAGTGTCTCCCTCCAGCCGGATTCNCGANGCGGNCTTTGGGGCCGTACCCTATGTGTAGCTTTCCCATGGCTATACCACCTCCGTCCCGTATTCCTCATTCACCCGCGCCTGATATTCTCCGCGAATCCCCGACGGCAACGTTCGCCACACCAGGAAGCGCTTTCTCAGTACATTGAGAAAATTGCGGTTCATGCGCTGCCACGAGACGACATCGCCGCTGACGCGCTCAATATGGGTTTCGATTTTGTAGATGCGATGCTCGCCGGTGGGGATCGCGCGCAAGCTGACCTGCTGGCTGATTCCCAGATCGTAGGGGGCGAGCCAGGTGCGCATCGAAATCTGGTAGGACGGTTGCGCTGCATCATCGCGCTCTGTGCCCGGCTTCGCTAGCGGCTCGTCCTCGCTTATCGACAACTCGACCTCGCGGGCGATGAAGTCGCCGACCGAGCCCTCGCCGTAGGCGTCGAAAACCGTCTTCAAATAGACGTACATGCTGGGCACTTCGGCGCCGCCGATGGTGAAGGGAAAATCGAAGGACCAGTGATCGCCTGCCGGCGGCGGGAATTGCCACTGCCGATTTACATCGGGCACCGCCATGTTCGCAGCCAATCGCGCCGGATAGAGCGTCGATAAGTACACGGTGCCGATGACGACGACCGTCGCCCATACCGCCGACAGCGACGAGTAGTTGAGCGTCAGCCCGCCGAGCAGGCCGTATTGCAGCATCAGCAAGTGCGAGACCTGGCCGATGACATAGCCCGCTACCGCGCCGAAGGTGGCAAAGACCGTGGACTCGGCCAGGAAGAGCAGGCCGATATGGCTGGGGGCCAGGCCGACGACCGAGTAGATACCTATCTCGCGCGCACGCTCGTAGACGGCGCCGGTCATTGTATTGAGCACGATCAGCGCGGCGATTAGTACCGGGATGAACAGCTGGCCGGCGCCGCTTATTTGCGTCGAGCCGATAGAACTGTAGGCGACGACCTTATCGCCCTTGCTGACGAATAAGGTCAGCGCCACCCGCGACATAAAGGACTCGACCTGCCGCGCGAACTCGCTGTCGCCGGCATCGGCAGCCACGGCGATCGAGCGCAGGCGGCCGTCCATGTCGAGGATCCGCTGGTAGGGCATAAAAACGGTGTTGACCACTTCGAGGTGGTTGAAGGTTTCGACGGCGGTGGCGGCGATGGTGCGCGGATCTTCGGCGTTTTCGCTATTGATCAGCGCGGCATCCTTGACGGTATCGACCGGGGTCAGGCCTTCGCCGTCCAGATCGACGACCTCTTTGAGTGCCATACTGTCGAAAATGCCGATTACCTGATAATCCTCGCCGTACAGTTCCACCGTGGCGCGGCCGACATCGGCGGGACCGATGCCGACGATGGCGGCCAGAGAATCGGGGAGGATGACGGCATTGAAATCGCCGTGGTGGAAGAAGCGGCCGGCTGAAAGATGCCGGTCGATGTGGGTGACCTGTACCTCCTCCGGTACCATGCCGGCCAGCCCGTGCGCGAAGCTGGTTTGTCCGGTCGCGGTATTGGTGAAGCTGATATAGGCCTTTTCTGATTCGACCGGTGACAGCGACCATGCGCGTGGCACCACCAGTGCCCGGTCGCCGAAGGCGCTCTTGACATAATCGAGCGTCGATTGCTGCAATCCGCGCCAGGCGCGGTCGCGGACTAGCGCGCCCTCGTAGAGCGGCGTGGTGTCGCGGGGCAGGCGATAGAAGTCGAGGCTGGACTTGACCGAGGTAAAGGAGTTGACGGTGAAAGTCAACAGCGTCAGCGTCGCCGCGGTCAGTGCGGTGCGCATTCGGCGCTTGCTGAGGTTGGAGATCCCGAGCAGGATGGCGGCGAAGCCGGCAGAGACGCGGCCGACGTCGGTCTCGTGCAGGCCCGCAGCGGCGCCCTTGCGTTTGGCAAGCAGGGCTTTGAAGCGGCCGATGACGATGGAGACCACGAGTACGCCCAGGGCCAGGATCACGAAAGCCAAAAAAATTATATAGGGGGAGCTACTGAGCTTGAACGCCGGATGCACCCAGCGCAGCAGCAGAAAGACCGCGACGAAGATGCCGACAAAGCCCATGATCTGACGTCGCACGTCGGGGAAGCCGAAGAAGAACCGCTCGCAGAAGAAGGAAAAGGGCAAGATCAGCGCGAAGTAGAAAATCACTGCGCGCACGGTATCGTTGGCGGTGGATTTGATTTCGGGATAGATGCGCGCTTCTAGCCCCAGGGCGCGGCGCACCGCGCCTTGGTAGCCGGTGTAGTCGAAGGCAGCGAGTTTCTCCTCGGCCTCGACCAGCGCCTCGCGCGCGCGGTCGTGCATGGCCTGGATCTCGTCGAGGACGATGCCGTGGCGGGCCATCTGCTTGATCCGCGCCTCGTCGATGGTCCAGATATCGCGGGCGGCTTGCAGCGCGGGGTAGGGTATCGACCCTTGCTCGACGGCAAAGCCCTCGCCTTGGGCGCGCTCGACGGCGGCGAGATCGACGGCGGATGGGTCGGGCGGATCGGCGAAGAATGACCGATCGGCGTTGGTCAGCATATAGCGCACGCCTGACAGCGCGCTCTCACCGCCGAAGCCGGCCTCGCCGGCGAGGATTTTGACCCGGGTACCGGGCGGGGCGAAGACCACGCCGGCCTGGACCACGCGGTCTTGCGAAGCGCTCTGATTCTCGATATAGCTGAGCGAGAAGGAGCGTGGCGGCGCGTCGTTGGCGCCGAGCACACTGACCCGGTCCATCGCCGACAGATAACGCGGGTCGATCGCCTCCAAAAAACTCAGCGCGCGGCAGCGGAACAAAACCTGCAGCATGCGGTTTTCCCACCAGCCGTAGGGTTGGGTACCGGGATAGGTCTTATCGCCCTCCTCACCGAGATCTGGCGCGGATGTTATCCGCCCGTACTCGTCCAGTTCGAAGGCCTGGATCTTATTGGCGAAGCGGTTGCGCATAATGTCGAACTTGAAATAGCCGGTCTCATCGCCCTGGCTTCCGGCGTGGGTGGCGATCAGAGTGCGGACCCCACCGACGGAGTTGGGGCCAGGCTGCAGGTAGGTGACCAGCGCGCCGGGCACCGGAGCCTTGGGCACGGCGAAGTTCACGTCGCGGTCGAACCAGTAGATATTGCCCTCAAGGCTATGGCCCCAATCGCGCAGCGTCAGCTTGGTGTCGTTGAAGAAGTCGGGGTCGGAGCCGGCCTTGAGCATCAGCCCGGCGATGGTGCGGGTCTGCGCGGCGAGATTGTCGAGATCGACGTATTCGAGCTTGTCGAGGGGCGTATCGACGCGTTGGCGCAATTGATTGGGCGTGACGAAAGAAAGCGACTCCTTGCCAACGAAGGCCGAGGCTTCACTGTCGAGAGCCAGTCGCGCCGGCATGAAGTTTTTCCACACGCGCTTCTGCGGCGCGACGGCGTCCTGGTAGCGGCTCGATGCAGCGAAGATCTCGCGCGCGTAGCGGTCGAAGCGGGTCGCGTAGTGCGCCATCAGATTCTTCTGGTAGTCGTTGTTGCCCCAGACCGAATTGTAGAAAGTGCCCATGGTGAAGCTGGCGACTTGCGGGCTTTGGCTCGACAGGTCGAGCCCGACGAAAAGGCGGAAGTCGATGCGATCCTGTGGCGCGATCTTGTCGCGGAAGTGGGTGCTTTTGCGCGCGTGGCGGTAGAGGAAGTTGTTGACCCCGGCCAGGCCCTGGAAATGCCCGGGCGTGGCCAGAAAGAGCACGGTGTAGCGCGAGCCCTGTGCGACCAGTGTCTGGGCGATTTCAAGCAAGGCGGCAATGCCGGTCGCGCTCTCGGCGCCGGGCGCCAGCGCCGGCACCACCGAAATGGCGTCGTAATGGGCCTGGAGGACGATGATCTGATCCCGCCACTGCTGGATCTCCTGGCGCTGGCCGCGCGGCATGTCTTCGGCCAGGCCGGGCAACACGGCGATAAGGTTGCGCGCCTCGACCTGCTCCCAGTCCATGCGCGCTGTGAGATCGGCCCGCACCTTGTGGCCTTGCTGCGCCTGGCGGCGCAGGACCTCGGCGTCGTCGCGCTCGACCCAGAAGCGGGGGATATCGACGGGGACCTGGAGGAATTTTTCGGCGGCTTCGGCNCGGGTGACGCGACCGTCGTCGTAGAACAGAATCGCCCGGGCCCCCAGCGCCCGCGCCTCGACGAAGGCGTTGCCGGAGCCGAAGCCCATCAGCGCGACGGAGCCGTCGATCTCGATCCCGTCGAGTTGGTCCAGCCTGCCGCGACCCAGGTCAACCAGATGGCCGCCGATGCCGTCNGGCGGCAGTGAAGGCGTGCGCACGTGGTTGGGCCAGAGGCTGTAAATGGGAATTTTTCGACCCTCCAGCCGCAGCGTGCCGCCCTTGTCGATGGGGACCGAGAGCGGGAAGGATTCGCTGGTAACTTCGAGGCCGAGGCGGCGAAATTCGTNCTCGATATAGCGGGCGGCGCTGGCGGCGCCGGGATAGCCGGTGACACGCGAGCTGTCGGTGGTGAGCGCGGCGAGGTGCGCAGCGAGGCCCGCCGGCTCGATGCGTTCGACCGCCGTGCGCAGCAGGGGGCTCTCGGCTATAGACGGCGCTTCGCTGAGGGGCTGCCAGCCGATGGCCGCTTCGATCCAGTGGGTGATGGTGGCGGGAGCGAAGAGGGTGACCGAGAGCAGGAAGAGGGCCGCGGTGGCGAGGAGCAGGNTTTTTTTCAGCATGGATACGGCTGGACAGAAAAAGGGGCAGGCCGCGGCCTGCCCCGCATCATTTTCCGTNCAGTGGCACTANGGNNANGGGTGCTATTTNACCGCGATTTCGTCGAAGTTNTTGACCTTTTGAATGTCGCGCTTGAAGCGAAAGCTGAGGTCGACGGTTTCGACCGGCTCGTTGCGGNAGTTGTAGCGCAGACCGAACTCGGGGATTCTGACGGTGATCGCGGATACATCGTCGTGGATCTTGGAAAAGACCACGTAGCCCTCGACCTCCTGGCCCGAGAAGCAGAATTCGTCGTCGGGGTACTTGCCCTGGGTGTAGAGGTCGCGCCGCTCTTTGTAGCGCAGGTAGCCCAGCCCATTGAAGGCGAGGGGATAGCGGCGGAAGTACTCCTCGGCGTCGTAGTCGCCCCAGGGGTAGTAGCTGCGGCCGTTGGCCGACTCGATGGTGACCGTCAACGGGTCGAATTTGACCTTGGGATATTCGTAGTTTTTGATGTTGATCTTGAAGATCGACAGCCGCTGCGGAGCCCTGCCCGTGCGGGCGTCGATCCAGTTGCCGTAAGTGAACGGATTGGACGGCAATTCGTCGGCGGGGCCGTGGGCGTTGGAGGACTGGGCCGGGTACTGGCGGTTGATCTCCTCGTCGGTCATCGGACGCACTGACACCTCGAGGCGGTTCTGCACGAAGGTGACAGTGCCATCGTCGAGGACCTTCATGTTGGTGCCCTCGCCGGTGGCTTGCTGCTCGCCGACCTCCTCGGGCTGGAAATGGCCCGGGATCAGATGGTGGCCGCAGCCGGCGGCGAAAAACAGCGCGGTGCAGACGAGGACGAGGCTGGAAATTTTGCGGTATGTGCGCATCGGGTGCTCCTCTCTCAAACGACTATTGGTCCACCGGGCTGGACGCCTGGCGCCGGCGCGAGACAAACTCGCTCAGAAGCGCCTCGTCCACCGCGACGACAGCGGCGTGTTTCTGCCGCAGTTGCCCGATGTAGCGGTCGAANAGGGGCGCGGCTTTGGCATCGCGCAGATCCTGTGCGACCTGGTTCTGCAACGCCTCCCGGTTATCGGCGAGATGGGCGTAGCGTTCTTTGTTGGCCTCGTGAAAGGCGTTGAGTTCGGCGGGATCGANCTGGATTCCGCCGAGGATTTCGCGCTCCCACAGGGCTTCGATCAACTTCTGTTCGCGCAGCTTCTCGCGGCGCGTCTGCACATCGGCGTAGAGGCCGTGGTGGGTGGCCTCCTCGACGAAGAGCCGGTCGGCGACGAAAGCTCGGGTTACTTCGAACCCGAGTGCGGTCACATCGGCCGGTAAGGGCTTATCGCCAGCGCCGAAGCGGGAAAGNGCCTGGCGGTAGTCGTCCAGACTCCAGTCACCGAGACTGCTACTGACCAGCCGCAGNCCGGGTTGGCTNCCGCCGGCGACGGCCTGCCGCAGCGCGGCGGTGTCGAGCCGCACCGCGTACTTGGCGGTCAGATGCTCCAGATAGGCCANGTTGGCCTGCTGCTTCTTGCGCTGTGCCAAAGCCGCTTCGGCAAGGGGCCGGCGGTCCGCCAGTGCCACCTCGCGTTCTTCGGCGATGGCCATCACCAGGAACTGGCCGTCGGCCTCGACCAGTTCGACCGACCCCGCCTCCAGCAGGAACAGNGCGGCCAGGCGCGCGTCGCCGGTGTTAAGGGCGTTGAGCCAGCCGCTCTCGCTCCAGTTGGCGCGGCCGTATTTTTCGGCCAGTTCCGCAAAGCCGGTGCCGCTCTCGGCTTCGCGCAGTGCCGACAGTGCCCTGTTGCGGTCGGTGAGCATCAGGCGGTTGAGCCGGATTTCGCGGCCGGCGCCCGACTCGGCGAAGAAGTCGGTCAGNTCGGCCTCGGTCCATTTGAGCGCCGCGCCCATTTCGCGTGCCAAAAGCGCTTCGACCAGTTCGCTGCGCTCCCAGGCGGCGACCGCCGGGGCGACCGCGCGATCGAGNAATTGCGCGCGGGCCTCGTAGAGCAGCAGCTCCTTGTCGACAAGCACCTGGAATTGCTGCCGCCAGTCGGCCAGCGTTTTCGCCTGATTGCCGGCGGGCAGCTTCTCCAAGGCCAGGCCAAAGTCGCGCTCGTTTATTTCGCTGTCGCCGACCCTGCCCAGCACCGTCGGCGGCCGTTCGACGGGCGGCGCTTCGGCGCAGGCCAAGAGCCCGAGGCCCAGCAGGATGGCGCGCTTCCAGTTGTTGGCCAAGGCTGGGCTTAGAAGCCCCATCCCCTCCTTTCGGCTGGACGTCCGCCCAGGCGCTCCTGCTCGAGACCGGCAAAGAGCTCGATAAAGGCGATGGTATTGCTGACGTCGAGGTCNTCNAGGTTGCCGAAGTTGATGTCGTTGACCTGGAAACCGACGTTGGANGTTATGCTATATCCCTGATACTGCACTCGGTTGGTGTACTGAATGGTGAACACCTTGCCGACGAAGTCGTCGATATATTCGGGCGGCAGCGGATCGGGAATGGCTTCGGCGTTGCGGAAGATGATCGCCTCGACGCCGACCTCGACGCGACTCTTGGTCAGTACCGGGAACACCGCGGACAGCGAGAAGATCTCACTCANTTCGTTGATGGCCAGCTGCGATGCCCGCGGCTGGGAGCGCTTGCGCCACATGTTCTTCCAGCGCGGAATCAGGGTGATATTGCGCCCGATTTCGACGGGATAGTCGGCCTTGTTGATCACGCCGATAAAGGAACTGTCGTCGAGGCGGTCGGCCGCCGCGCCGCGCTGCTTGAAGTGATCGAGGCGGAACTTGTTGACGAAGGTCAGGTCGCCGCGGATCCACTTCCAGCCGACGAAGCTCTGGTTGACCATGGTGTCCCCGGTGATCAGCGGATCGTCGAAGGGCTGCAGACCGCCGATAGAGCCGGGGCGCTGGACCCACTGCAGCAGGTTGTCGGGGATATCGTCGCGGACGAACTTGAGCATGTGGAAGACTTCGAACTTGCCGACACTGGGCATATCGCGCAGCGCACTGACCAGCGCGTAGAGTGCTGTCGCTTCCTCTTCGCCGGCGATCAGCCACTCGCTGTTGCGGCCGACGGTGAGGTTGACGCCGGGATAGATTTCGGCGCCGCCGTAGATGTTCCAGCCACGGTGTCCCTTCTTGTAGGGATAGTCGGCTTCTTCGTCGTTTTCGAAACGGTCGACCACGGTGTTGTGGTTCATGTCGACGCCGAAGAGGAAATCCGGCGGATCGATGTAGTGCCGCAGGAAAGGCTCTTCGTAGTCGGGCGTAAGGTTGGCATTCTCGTTGAAGTCGGAAATCAGGTCGTTGTTCTCGTCGAGCCCNGGNAAGACCGCNTTGTCNCCGCCGCCNCCGCCNAANCGCGGCCAGTCGACCAACTGGTCCTGGTCGTCGTTGTCGTCGATATANTCGAACCAGTTCTGGCGCTGGTTCTCGTAGTCGACGAAGTCGTTTTTGTCGGTGATATAGCCGCGGGTGGTATAGTCGTGATCCATGCTGAATGCCTCGCCGTAGCCGAACCAGCGGCCGGTGCGGCGGGTGGCATTGACGAACCAGGCGTCGGCATTGGTTTCGCTCTTTTCGAGATTGCTCAGCTTCTGGATGTTGATATTGGGAAAGCGCTGGAATTGGGTGTTGCGCGCAAACTCGCCGCGCACCTCCATGCCCCAGATGTCCTCNACGGTCAGGTCGATGCTGGCGATCTGATTNGCCGAGGGCAGACCGTAGTCGAAGCGCACTACGCGCTGGTTGGTGTTGTCGCGCACGTTGCCCTCGGAGCGGGTGACNGGCAGGAAGATCGGCTGGCCGTTGATATTGGTCTGCAGATTGGAGGTCATCTCGACGCGGTAGTCGTTGGACAACACCATNGCGAAACTGACCTTCTGCACCACCAGCGGGTCGGGTACGCGGTAGCGCAAGAGGATCGGCGCTTCTTCGAGTGCCTCGAGGAANCCCTCTCGCTGACGACCGCCCTCGATGGTGGGGTTGATCGGCGCGACCTCGCCGTCGACGATCATCTGCGACGAGAAAAAGAGCGCGCCCGANCCNTCGCCGGGCGAGTCGTCGGCGATGCGGATGACGATTTCGGTGACATTGCCCGAATTCTGGCTGCTGGTCAGCAGGCCGGCACGGCTGTTTTCGGAAAAGTTGCTACTCGAAGAGCCGAAGTTGGTGTTGACCAGTGTTGCACCCAGATTGATGAAATCGCCGATCTGGGTCGTACCGCGCAAACCCAGGAAGTTGGTGTAGTCGGTTTCCTGGACGCGGTTGGACCCCTGCACCACGCGCACCGGCTCGCTGACGCGCGACAGCAGTACCGTGGCCTCGTATTTGTCGGAGGCGAAGTCCCATTGTACGCCATTGAAGCGCGAGCGGCTGAAGGTAAGCGGGGTCAGGGTGGTGCGGATTCGGTCGCCGACGGTCAGCGAGGTGAAGTACTGGCCCTTGGAGTCGGAGGCGACGATCAAGTTCTGGAACCACTGGCCGAAGCGGCTGTCCTTGAAGACCGTGCTGCCGAAGGCCAAAGGCTGCTGCTGGCGCCACTCGTAGACCCGCCAACCGCGAGTGACCCAGTTGCCGAAGATATCGTAGAGGCCGAGGCCCTCGAGCTGGGTGCTGACGTAGCGCTCGTAGGGTTCCTTAGCGTAATTGGTGTACTTGTAGCCGCCCCAGTCGTATATATTGTAAAGATCGTGGGGCACGTACCACTTGCGCAGGGTGGGGATCAGCGGATCGAAACCCTCGATCCGCACCTGCGAGGTGGCGCCGCGCTCGCGGCCCGGAGTCGCCGCCTCGACGCTGGAGGCCACGACGGCCAGGACCAGCAGAGCGCTACCCCAGATCGAAACTTTGCGCATAACAACCCTCCCTTAGGCGAAATTCGCGTTCGCATTAGCAAATCTGTCGCTGGCGCACGGTCCGCGTATTATCTACGGATCTCGGCCGTCCGCCGATACTGGCGCCGCTACTCGGCGGCGCAAAAAATTTACATCTAATAGACCACGGCGACGCTGCGCATCTGCGTTGCGGCGCCGGCGTCGGTGTCGGCCTCCAGGCGGATTAGATAAAGGCCCGGGGGCACGGTGGCGTTGTCGTCGTCACGGCCATTCCATACGACCTGGTTGGGGCCGGAGCGGTCGAGCGAGTCGTAGAGCCGGCGCACTTCGCGACCACCGAGGTCGTAGATGATTACCTGCACGCCGACCTCGTCGGTGGCTTTGAGCAGGATGTAGTCCAGGGCCAACTGGTCATTGACTCCATCGCCGTTGGGCGTGATGACGCCGGACGAGAAATTGACGCCGGTAAATAGCTGGTCGTCGATGCGGGCGCTGACCACCAGGGTGTTGTCGGTAGCTTGCTCGGCGGCGTCGCCGAATATGACGCGCTGCGGGAAGGCGTCGGACTGGCTGTCGGCGACCTCGCCGCGGAATTCGGTCCCGGAGACGGTCAGCAGGCTGGTGAAGCGGATATCGACGGTCTGCCCGGAGCGGGTTATGCGGTTGTTCGGGAAGCTGACCTGCAAGCGCCCCGGCTCGCTTTCGGCGCTAAAGTCGGCGATGTCGACGCCGTCGATGCTGACGCCGGTGGCTCGCGCGGCGAAGGGCGTATGGATGATCGCCGTGTCGAAACCGCGCTTGCCGCTGGCGGTGATGGTGCGCAGGTGGTAGGTGAATTCGTTCTCCTGGCCCAGAATCGCGGTGGTCGGGCTGATCTCGGCGATGACCGAGTCGGCGATGGCGGGGGTGGTGTAGTTGACGACCACCGAATCGACGACGGCCTTGTCCAATAGGCTGCCCGACAGCAGCCTGAACTGAAACTGGAAGTAGCGGCGGTTGTCGGGCGCATTGAGCGCGGCGTTTTCGAGCTGGGCGTAGGGTGGCGACCAGGGGCTCCAATCGCGGTCGTTTTCGCGGATAATACCGGCGTAGGAGGGGTCGAGCGTGCGATCGAAATCGGCCAGCGGCACCTCTTCGTATTCGCCCGGGATGCCGGTCTGGCGGAAGTAGAGCGAGTCAGTGGGAACATAGCCGGTCTTGGTGCTGAACAGCGCCTGGGCCTCGCCGCTGATGCGGGCGTAGACGTTGACTGGGCCCATATTGGCCGCGTCGCCCAGGTCGATGACCCGCGAGATGTACTGGGCGAAGGGCGTAACACCGATGCCGAAGACCTCGAGGTCGCCCATCTGGAAGCCGCGCTCGCCGGTGCTGCGCAACTTGAAGTAGCGCACCTGGGTCGGCGAGAAGCTCAGGTCGAGCTCGGGCAAGCCGTGCGAGCGATCCTGAGCAATCAGCGAATAGACTGGCTTGTCGCCGATGAAATTGAGCGAGTCGCCGTCGTTGACGTAGAATTCGTAGCCGCGCAGCGAGCGCTCGTCGTCGTTGAGCACGCCGCGGCGGAAGAAGATGCGCTGCAGCACGAAGACCGCGCCCATATCGACTTCGAGCTCGGCGCCGTTGGTGTTGGTGTAGACGCGCCAGCCGGTGGTGTATTCGCCGTCGATCAACTCGTTGATGATCTGGTTGGAGCGCGCCGCGGCGGTGCGCACCGAGGTGGTGGCGCTGCCGCCGAGTTCCTTAATGCGCGGCAGGATATTTTCTTCGGGGTCGGCCTCCAGCGGCGAGAGTGCGCCGTCTGTAGTGACCTCGATGGCGTTGAATATCAGCGAATTGCTCTCCCATTCGAGGCCGTCGTCACCGCCGATTTTGAGCCTTTGTACCTGGGCCTGGCCGGATCCTGCGAAGAAGAGCAGGGCAGCTAGTATGTAAGCGGTACGGGGCATAGTCATTCCTCTTGTTGCTAACCAGCAGAAGTTCGTCAAATATGTCAGTCGCACGGGCGCAATCATTCCTCAGTAGACGGCGTTTTCGCGTAGCGCTCTAATAGGCGACCGGCACGATGCGCTGTGCCGTTTCGGTTAGGGAATCGCCTTCGATCTCGACCTGGACCAGATAGGTGCCCGGGGGCACCATGGCCCCCCCCTCGTCGCGGCCGTCCCAGGTGAAGCGGTAGCGCTGGGCCAGTCCGTCGCCGGACAGCATGCGCATCCTGCGGCCGGCCATGTCGTAGACGTGGACGGCGATCGGCCGCGGCGTCACCAGCTTGAGCGCGTCGAATTCGATGATCAACTCGTCGCCGACCCCGTCGCCGTTGGGGGTCAACACACTGGCCGACAGCGCTAGATTGGCCAGCAGCAGGCCGTTGACTGGTAGTTGCACCGAGACGGATTCGCTGGCGATATCGGAATTGGCATCGCCCTTTTCGACCAACTGACGCACATCGTCGCCGAGGTTNCGATTGCCCAGAAAGAGGTCGAAGCGGGTCTGGTTCTGGTAGATGGTGCTGCTGAACGACAGCTCGATCAGCNGCGGGCTGCGCACGGTGGTGGGCAGGTCGATGACGAAGCCATCGGCGGTCGTGGTAAGATCGGCCTCGACTACCTCGTTGCCCAGTTTCAAGCCCATAAAATCGATCGGAACCGAGGCGTTCATGGTCAGGCGGTTGAACCCCTGCGAGCGCCCGCCGAAAGTCGGTAGCACAAAATAGCTAAATTCCTCCTTGACGCCGGGTTGGACCTCGGCGGGGAAGACCTCGGCGGCGGTGGCCAGGGCGATGGGATTTTCGACATTGAGGTGCAGGGCGCTGATTGAGGGCGCGACCTCGGGATNATTGGAGATCAGGCGCACGTCGAGCTGGGCATAGCGCCGCGGGCTGGGTGACTTGAACAACTCGCCGGATACCACATAAGGGTCGCTCCAGATGCTCCAGTCGGTGCCGATGGAGAACGACGACTCGGTTGGGCCGCGCAGACTTTTGGGCGTCTTTTCCCACTTCCGCTTGGTTATTTCCTTGCCCTTCTTGTCGAAGTAGAGGATTTCCTCGATGATCTCGTCGCCGGTGCGGCTGCGGACTTCGACGCGGGTGTTGGGTGGCGTGACGGCGTCCCATTCGACCGAAGTCAGGCCCTTGATTTCCTCGAGGTCGAGGATCTGCGAGGTGAGCTGCAATTCGGCCGGATATCCGCGTCCGTAGATCTGGAATTCGCTGATTACAGCGAAGAGNCGGTAGCTGCCGTGGGTGCCCGAGCGCTCGCCGCCATTGCGCGAGGAGGGGAAGAACTGCTTGAGGTAGCGGATCTTCTGCAGATCGAAGTCGTGGTCGAAGTTGCGGACCTGGGTCTCGTTGCGCGGGTCGTCGTCGACGAAGGCGACCTCGTTGAAGAGCAGGGTGCCGTCGGGGGCGATCGAGCCGTCGGAGGCCAGCAGCTGGTACCAGAAGAAATTGGCGTAGCGGTTGCGGATGCCCGAAGGGGCGCCGGCCGGCTCACCGATGATGCGGATCTGATCGACCCAGTAGTGGGCGCCGAGATCGAAGATGATGCGGTTGAAGATGTCGAAACCGGTCTGGGTTTGGTGGTAGGTCTGCATGCCCCAGTTGGTGACGATATTGCCGTCGACCATATTCTCGCCGCCGGACAGCACCGCCTGCAGGTCGGTGATAAGGTCGATACTGCCCCCGCGCTCGATCAGCCGCAGNGCGATATTGTCGCCAACGGTCGAGACCGAGATATCGGCGATGCCGGACCCGGCGATCAAATCGGTGAGTTCAATGCGGATTACGCGGGCCAGGCCGGAGGTCTCCTTGAAGTCCTCGCCGCTGTTTTGAGCGGCGGCGCCGGCCGCGCCCAGGCCCAGCGAGCGCAGCCGCGGGTTGAGGGCCAGGCGGTGCTCCTTGTTGAAGCCCACCTCGCGCGAAAGGTTGTAGGCCAGCGTGCCGTCGATGGGCACCAGCGCGTTGGTAAAGAACTGGTCGCCGTTGGAGAGCAGGATATTGAAGAATTCGAATGGCGGCGCGGTCTCGTCGAACTGGATGACAATCTCCGAGGCGGTGACCAGGCGGCCGAGGTCGAGCTCGATCCAGGCGTTGTCGATGCCNTCCGCCGGATCGGGNGACCANCTGGTNGCGGGGTCGCCGTCGATGATATGGNCGGCGTCGCGGGGGTTGGAGCCGACCCCGATAATGCCGCCGCCGAAATCCCCGGCGTTCTGNACAGCGTTGATATTCTTGCGGATCGGCAACGGCTGCACGCGACCGGTGACGCTCAGCTCGACGGCATCGACGGGGTGTTTCCACTCCAGCCAGGCGGATCGGCTATTGAAAGATATCCGATCCGCTTTTGCAGGCTGTATGNTCATCGCGGCCAATGTCGCGAGGGCCACACACGACGCGCGAGCAATGTTCATAGCCGTACTCCTCATCGTCTTGCAGGGCAACCGTCGCCCGAATAACACCAACGTATCAAGACTGCCCGTGCCAGGCCGGCGTTGCTCAGTAGGCCAGGCCGACCAATAGCGTGCGATTTTCGCTGCCGGTATCCGTGTCGATGGACAAACGCAGCAGGTACATCCCCGGCGGCGCCATCGCGCCGTCCTCGTTCCTACCGTCCCAGGTCAGCCGTTGCGGGCCGTTGAGCGCGCCGCTGTTCTGCAGGCGCCGGACGGCGCGGCCCGAAAGGTCGTAGAGCGTCACGTTGACGGATACTTCCGACAGGGCTCGCAACAGGATATAGGAGACCTGGAGCTGGTCGTTGATGCCGTCGCCATTGGGGCTGAACACCGGTGGGTCGGATTTGAGTTCGAGTACCAGTTCCCGGCGCAACTCGCCCTGGATCGAGAGGCTGTTGGACTCGGCTTCGGCCGCGGCGTCGCCGGCAATGACATCCTGGCCGAGTTCGCCGGTCTGGCTGTCGAAGACCTTGGCGAAGAAAGTGGTGCCGTAGACGGTGACCATCGCGTCGAAAGTCACGCGCAAAAGCTGGCCCGATTCGGTGATGCGGTCATCGTCGAGCTGGATCGTCAGATTGCTTCCGTCCTCGGCGTCGATCTCGCTGAAGGCCACGGGTGCGCCGTCGAGCTGGACCTCGCGCACCGTCGCCTTGAAGGGCGTCTNNATCTTCACCCGGTCGAAGCCGTCGTTGGCATTGCCGATTTGTGAGCGGATGAAATAATCAAAAGTATTGCTCTCGCCCAGGGTGACGGTGGCCGGGGTGACTTCGGCGATCAACTCTTGGGCGANGGTCGGTATCGAGTAGTCGAAGGCGAAGGAATCGACGAAGGCCGATTGGCGCGCGTCGTCGGACGAGAAGCTGAGCCGGAATTGCACATAGCGGCGATTGCCCGGTGAGAGCATTGCGCCGAAGAAGTCCTCGTAGGGCGCNGACCACGGGCTCCACTCGTCGATATTGTCGATGATCTGCCCCTTATTGGANGAGGTGAGGTCGTCGTATTCCTCCNTGGCCTCGGGCGAGCCGACCGGCAGGATGGCTTCTTCCTGGCGATCCTCGCCCTCGAAGACTTCGGTTTTGCGGTAGTAGACCTTGGGATCGGGGACGATGCCGGTGCGTGTCTGCAGCACGACATTGGTCAGCGGATCGACGCGCGTCTGCAGCCGGATCTGGCCNAAATTGGCGGCCTGCCCGAGGTCGATGACATCGGACAGGTAANTGCCAGTGGGCGCAAAGCCGTCGCCGAAGACCTCGGTCTCCTCGAGGATAAATTCTTGTCCCGAACGGCTGATCAGGCGGATAAAGCGCACGAACTGCAGCGGGATCTGCACGTCGATATCGGGCTCGCTTTGCTCGAGATTGGAACTGACCTGGTTGATGAAGGCAATGGGCAGGCCCTCGCGCAATTGCGCNGGATTGCCGTCGTGGACGAAGAGCTCGTAGGCACGCAGAAAAATTTCGCGATTGCCCTGGAAGCGGATGCGATTGATGGGTAGAATCGCGCCGAGGTCGATGAGCATCGAGGTGCCGTCGGGCCGCCGCTCGCGGGTGACGCGCCAGAAAGTCTCNGCGTTGCCGTCGGTGAGCANNCCGGTTAAGTCNTCGCGCGACTGCGGCGAGGATACGCTGCCGCCGCGCCGCACCAGCGGNAGGTTGCTCGACGGCATTGGTGGTCGAATCGACCACGGCCGGCAACAGGGTTGATTCGTCGGTGGTGAGACCGGTCAATTCGCCGACGTCCTCCCAGGCGAAGCCGGCGCCCCCGGTGACCCATTGTTCGATGGCGTCAGCGGGACCTAAANCCAGAAGTCCGGCGCAGATCAGCGCGTTGCCCAGCAGCCAGAAGCGAGACATGCCCATAAGTATGTCACCGATTTGCGAGTGAAAAGGCGGAGCGGAAAACCAAGAGAGAAAGGGGGAGGGGACCTAATCCCCCTCCCCCTTTCGCACTGCTACAGAACAGCTTTAGGAAAAACGGATCTTAAAGCTNTTCGTTGACCAGCGACTTGACCTGGCCCCAGGAGCTTGCCTCGACCGCCGTAGCTGCATCGATCGGCGTCAGAAAGATGTCGGGCATGCCGCCGGAGTTCATGAACTGCTCGGCCATGCTGTACTGGGCCTGCCAGAAGAAGCCGTTCTCGCAGCACTCCTCGGCGAGCGGATCGTTGCCGTTGGCGTTGAGACCTTCGTCGGCGTCGTCGACCGAGATCGACATNCCGATGGTCTGCTCNGCGGCCAGCGTCCAGACGGTCGACGCGTCGGGACCACCGGAGATCGAGATCGGGTCCATCAACTCGGCGCTGAACTCGTAGTAGTACTCCTGGCCCTGGTTGACGTGACCGGCCTCGACGAAGTCGGTGTGGGTCCACCAGAAATTCAGGGCGTCCTGCTCGAAGTTGCCCAGGGCGCCATTATACATCTGCACGCGCGAGAACTGCTCGGAGAAGCTCAAGCACATCTGGTAGGCGGGCTGCAGATCCTGGTCGTTGGGAGCCGAGTACGGGCCACCNCCCTGATTATCCGGGTCGAAGTGCACTTCGCAGTTGTCNTCGCGGAAGGTGCAGGCAGGATTCTTGTCGACAATCAGGAAATCGTCGTGGACGTGGATCATGGCCGAGACGCGGTTGTTGGCGTCGCTCCAGCCGATGATCAAGTCGATGAACAGGTCGTCGGCATCGTCGGCACCGCCCGTCAGCGGATTCATATCGTCGATGGTGACCTCGAAACTGCGATCTACCCAGGCCCAGTCGCTTCCGTCGCCGTCGATGGTGGGCAGGGCGCCGCCGGGGATACCCACGGCGAAAAACAGCGGTACTTCGGCCGGCTCCTGCGCGAAGGCAGCGCNGGCGATGAGCANCACACCTAGAGTTAGAGCTAGGACTTTGCGCATTTGATTCCTCCTCAAAAATTACCTGAGAGAGTAGTGGGAAGGGCCTACCGNTGTAACTCCGGCAGGCGGTTGATTTATCACATGTTATTGAAAATAATCCGGTTGTGGCCCNCANCCCTCCTTTCTCAAACACGGTTTCTATGCTCTTGGTNGAGCAATACGTTACANTTACGCCATTTAGNATAAGATGTGACACCGTGCTTGTCAAGCATTTTTTCCCNGTCTTACTGANGCCCTAATCAANTAAAATNCAATAGTTTAGAACAGAAATAGCAGCCAGTTGTGCACTTTTAATAAGCCACGGAGATGATCGCCTGCGCCCTTTCGTCGCCGGCATCGCCTGCGACCAGAATTTCAACTATGTAAAGCCCAGGCGCGACGCGACCGCCGTCCGGGTCGCGGCCGTCCCAACTGAATTGCTGCTGGCCGGCACGGCCGTCCTCGCTGCGGTCGTAGACGGCGCGACCGGCCAGGTCGTAGAGCCTGAGCCGCAGCGGCCGCGGGGCGAGGACGTTGACCAGATCGACCGAGAGTTGGAGTTCGTCGTTGATCCCATCGCCATTGGGGGTGATCACCGGTGAGGACAACTCCACATTGGCGAAGAGACTGCGACTTACCGGAAGACTGACGACGTTGGTGTTGCTCTCGACGAGTTCGGAGGCGTCGCCGGCATCGACGCGCTGGCGCACGCTGTCGTCCTGGCGGCTATCCTGTAGAAAGACGTCGAAGCGGGTCGATTGCCGGAAAACCGAAGACTCGAATTTCAGCTCTATTACTTGATCCGTGCGGATGCGGCGGGGTAAGTGCAGCAGGAAGCCGTTGGCGGTGGTGTCCATTTGCGCGTCGAGGTCGGCGCCATTGCGCGCCACGCTCATATAGTGCACCGGCGCCGCCGATTCTACGGCGAGGCGGTCGAAGCCGGCGGTGTTTTCGGGCTTGAGGTAATACGTGAATTCGGTGGGCACGCCAGCCTGTGCCTGCTGGGGGAAGATTTCGCCGAGCGCTCGGCCGGCCATCGGCTCGGTGAAGTTGGCGGCGATGAAGTCGAGGGTAGCGGCGCGGTCGGGCGAATCCGAGGTCATGCGCACGTCGATCTCCATATAGCGCCGCGGCGATGGAGAGAGGAAGGCCTCGCCCGAAAAACTGTAAATTCGGCTCCAGGCGCTCCAATCGCCGCCGGCGGTGATGGTCGTGTCGATCGGCCCTTTGAAACTGGGTATCAACTTGTTATAGCGTTTTTCTGTGACTGCCTTGCCGTTTTTGTCGTAGTAGGTGTAGGTCTCGAGGACATCGTTGCCGGTGCGGGTGCGGATCTCCAGCAGCGTGCCCGGAGGCTGCTCGCCGCCCCACTCGATCGAGTTTAGGTTCTTGCCCTCCCCCAGGTCGATCAGTGGCGATTTGAAGCCGACCTGCTGCGGGAAGCCCTGGCCGAAGATCTGGATCTCGTCGGTGGTGCCGCCGGCGCCACATCCCGGTACCTTGTTGATGCCGCCCTCTTCGCCCAAGCGTTGGAAGGAAAAGCAGTTCGTGTCCCAGAATTTCCAAAAAATGCGCATGTATCGCGTGGGCAGGAGATCGAACTTGTGGTCGACGAGGCCGCGGACGCGTTGTTCGTCGGGCGCAGCGCCCGAGAAATGCTTGGTATACAGACGTGAGCCGTCGGGCGATAGCGAGCCGTCGGAGGTCATTAATTCGTAGAAGCGGAAGTCCCAGCGTCTGCGGCTGACGTAGTGCCTAGTGGTTATACCGCCACCGAAACCCGAGCGTACCACCACGCCGCCAATGACGCGGACCTGATCGACCCAGTAAACGGCGCCGAGGTCGAGAATCATGTGGGCGAGGATATCGGAGGAGCCGCGCGAGGCGGTGCCGGCGCGCCAGCGCTCGTACAGATCTCCATCGAAAAGTGCCCGCGCCTTGCCGAGTGGTTGTTGTTCGGTCTGAGCGAGGTTGATGTTGATATCGACGGCGCCACCGCGTTCCAACAGGCCGAGGGCGATATTGTCGCCGACGGATTCGATCTCGACTTCGACCAGGCGGGCGTCTGGCACCGCGAGCAGCGGCTCGAAGCGGATATACTGCAGCGGCTCGACGTCGGTTTCCTCGATGAGATACGTCACCCGGTGGCGGGTGTTTTCCTTGAAGCGCTCCTTGGTGCGATAGACCAAAGAGCCCTCGATGGGGGCGGCGATGAAGTCGGTTTCGGGTTCGCCTGTTGATATAAAGAGGTCGAAGAGTTTAAAGGCTTCGGCTTCGGCATCGAAGATCAGGGTGACGCTGTGCGCCGATACGGCGCGTCCGAGATCCACTTCGATAAACCATTGGCTTGGGTCGGCGTTCCAATCGGGTGCCCAGCCGGTCGTGGCGTCGCCGTCTATGGCGAAGCGGGCCCGTGCGAGGTTCGAGCCGGCATTGCGGATGCCGCCTGCAAAGTCGTTGAGGTCGCGCACGGCGTTGGTACGACGTTCGATACGGGTCGGTTGTATTACGCCCAGCGTCGTCAGGTCCACTGCACCCAGGGGCAGTTCCCACTGGCGCCAGTCGCGTGCCGAGTCGTAGCGAATCTGGTCGGCACNGAGCTGAGATGCGATCGCNAGGGCGAGGCTGGCAATCAGTGCGATGTGGAGTGGGCGGTTCATAGGTTCCTTCTTTCGCGCTAATAAGCTCAGTGGANCCTGTNNAATATATGTAGAATCTGCCAACACAAAAAGCNTGCGCAGGGNAACTCNAAATTGCATCTCCATAGTAAACGTCGTTCGGGCCGGAGTGGGGTCTGGGTTTTGTCGGGCGTTGGAGCGGATTGCGGGTGGCTTTTATATTTATGANAGTTGTTNAATAACCGCAATATCGCAGGAGGTCATTCAGACCCATGATTTATCGCACCATTCTTTGTTTTGTACTGCTNTATNCCCCTCCCCTTNGNGCCCAATACGAACGGGTAGAGCAGATCGTNCGTNTGCCCACGGGCTTTGCCACCGAGATGGTGCTGGTCCCTACCGGCTCGTTCGACCGTGGTATGGAGGGCGAGGCCTTCGACGAACAGCCGGTACGACGGATTCACCTCGATGCCTATCTGATCGACAAATACGAGGTCACGGTGGCGCAGTGGGGCGAGTACCAGAAGGACACCGGGGTGCAGATTCCCGAGTGGGTCCTGCANAACACGACTGCGCGCCAGGTCCACCCCATCACCCTGGTGACGTGGTACGACGCGCAAGACTTTTGCCAGTGGGCCGGTAAACGCCTGCCCACGGAAGCAGAGTGGGAGCGCGCCGCCCGCTGCGACGACGGACGCAAATATCCCTGGGGCGATGGTCTGGATTCCTATCGAGCTAACTACTTTCAAAGTAACGACCCTTTTGAGCGAGGGCTTGGAGCAATACTCAGCACCAATCCGGTGGGATTTTTTGACGGCACTTATAGAGAGGGGACTTTGGCCACCGGGCGAGTTTATAGCTATCAGACACGGGACGGCTCCAGTCCCTTCGGGGTCCACGATATGGTGGGCAATGTTTTTGAATGGACCAACGATTGGTACAATCCCAGTTATTATGTCCACGGTCCAGATACCAATCCTCAGGGGCCGAGAGAAGGGGTGGTCAAGGCGGTACGCGGAGGGTCCTATGGTGTCGATGCCAGTCACGTGCGGCCTACATACCGCGCTCGCGACGCGCCCGATTTCAAAGGGCCGGATGTGGGCTTCCGCTGTGCGTCNAGCGTGCAGGCGGGCACCGCAGTACAGCATCGCTCGTGGGGGACGGTCAAACGTGCCCCGCAGGCCGCGAGAGGGGAGGCGGATTATGAGTAGGCGAGGCGTGTGGACATGGGCTGTGGAGCGTCTGCAAAGGCCAATCGGCCGTTGCGGATCCTTGTCGGCGCTGCTGTGGCTGGCGGCGACGGGCGTGTGGGCGCAGGACGATTTGCGGCGTCGCTTCGNCCTCCAGCCGGTGCCGCCAGTGCCCTATCCGGTAAACAATCCCTACAATCCCGACCGCGTCGAGTTAGGACGGCTGCTGTTCTTCGATCCGATATTGAGCGGCGAGAAGGACACCGCCTGCTCGACCTGCCACCTGCCGACATTTGGCATGGCCGACGGACGGCAGCTGGCGGCGGGCGCTTCGGGTAAGGGTCTGGGGCCGGAGCGGCAGCTGGGCTTTTCGGCGATCACCGGNGANACGGTAATCTCGGAGCCCAGGCACACCATGACCATTTTCAATGTCGGCTACAACGGCGACGAGTCGGGTCAGCCCTCGACCAAGGGCTTTATGCTGTGGGACGGCAAGGACCGCGGGCTCGAGGCGCAGGCACTCAGACCGCTCATTGTGCGGGTCGAACTGCGCGGCGACGGCTATCAGCGCGAGATGGCCGTCGATAGCGTACTGGCGCGGCTGCGCGGCATACCCGAGTACGTCGGGCTTTTCGAACGCGCATTCCCGGCNGAGGCCGACTCGGTAGCGAGGCAGCTGCCGCGCCCGGGCTGCGTCCACGACCCGACCCCGCTACAGTCGGTAATTACCCGCTCGACGCTGGGTCGGGCCATCGCCGCCTTCGAGCGCGAACAGAATACGATCAATACGCCCTACGACCACTACGTGGCTGGAGACGACCAGGCCTTGGGCGATGCGGAGAAACGCGGGTTGGAACTCTTTCATACCAAGGCTAACTGCGTCAGTTGTCATAGCGGCCCGATGTTCACCGACTCGAGCTTTCGCGTCCAGGGGGTCGAGCAAGTAGGGCCGGGCCGCGCCTCGGCGACGACCAATACCGGCACCCCGCGTCCGACTGGCCGCGACGAAGGTAGATTTCTGAATTCGGGTAACCGCAAGGATATCGGCGCGTTCCGCGTGGTGGGCTTGCGGCAGGTTGCGCATACGGCGCCCTATATGCACGACGGGGCGTTGGCGACCCTGGAGGANGTCATCGAGTTCTACGACCGCGGCGGCGGTGATGAGGAGACCATCGCGGAGGAGAACCTCGACAGCGAGTTGTTTCCCTTGGGCTTGAGCGACGGGGAGAAGGCCGATCTCCTGGCGTTCATGCACGCGTTGACCGANTCTACCATTGAGGTTGGCGTACCGCCGCGGGTGCCGAGCGGGCTGCCGCCGCCGGGGCTGGAACTGGCGCGGGAGGCGGGNCTNGTGCTGCCGGCGTCGATCGCGCTGGCCAAGCCGTCCGCCGTCGATCTCTTCAATTATCCCAATCCCTTTAACGGAGAGACAGTGGTAGCGCTGGCATTGCCGCGCTCGGGCGAGATCGAGATCGAGGTCTATAATGTGCTTGGGCAGTCGGTGCGGCGGTTGTATGCCGGTTACCGCGCGGCCGGGCAATTGCGCATCGCCTGGGATGGACGCGATGCTGCGGGACAGCCGGCGGCGAGCGGATTGTACCTGGTCTCGCTGCGCTTGGGGGCGGAGCGCCACGTGGCGCGGATGACGCTGGTGCGTTGAGCTAGGCGCCTTTCTGCAATCGGTCTTCGTAGATCTGGATCTGGTCGGCGTACTGGTCCTTGAGCCGGATCAGGAATTCGTCGAAGCGCCGCTGGGTCAGGTCCTGGATCAGATGCGCCCGCGCCCGACCGTAGGACTCGTCGAAATCTAGCTGCGTGCCGGGGGTTTTTTTGAGGACTTTGAAGACGCTGAAGCCCTGGGCGGTCTTAATCGGCCCGACGATCTCGCCTACCTGGGCGTTGTTGGCCTCCCAACCCATGCTGCCGTACTTGTCGGGCCGCAATAGCTCCATGCGGCCGCCGGCGCGGCGGATGCGGGTGCTCCGCCGCGAGTAACGGCGCGCCAACTCGTCGAGATCGCCGCCGCGCTCGATGGCCGCTAATAGCGAGTCGGCCTGCTGGTTGGTATCGACGAGTATTTCGAGGATCGAGACCCTGTTTTCGCGCACGTAGATGCCTTTGTTGGCCTCGTAGTAGGCGCGAATCTCGTCCTTGGATGGATCGATGCGCTCAAGCACCTCGATTTGACGGAGGCGCTCGAGCAGTGCTGAGCGGCGGGTACTCTCGATGCCTTTGGAAACGCTTTCGGTCTCGTGCAGGCCCAGTTCTTGTGCGTGCACCGGCAGCAGCACTTTGAGTGCGTATAGGCGGCGCGCATAGTGGCGCAGATCGTCCAGGGTTCGGATCTCGGCGCGGTCGCGTTCGCTCTGCATCGCGGTCATAAACTGGCTCAGCGTCCACGGTTTGCCGTCGAGGCTCAACAGCACCAGTTGCAGCTCCCCTTTTTTGAATTCGGGCATCTGCTTGTCGGCCTCGCTGAGGCGGCCCAGCAACAGATTGAAAGTCTGGGCGTGCTCCTCGAGGTCGGCGCGGTCGGCGAGTCCCTCGAGGAATTCGAAAGTGGCCAGCGCGCGCTCCTGCTCGCGCATGGCCTCGAAGACGGCGGCGGCCATATCGTCAAAGGGCACCGTCCGCTCGTCGGTTATGACGAAGACCGAGAAGCCGTCGGGCTCCTGCACCGGCCCGATAATAGCGCCGGGCTCGGCGCCGAAGATCTGGCGTCGCAGGATGTGGCCCTTGAAGTCGAGGCGGCTCTTCCAGCCCAGATCGCCACCCTGCTGCGCAGTCTTGGGGTCGTCGGAGAGTTCGCTGGCGATGGCTGCGAAGCTGTCGGGGCCGCGCAGGCGCGCGAGCACGCGGTCGATGGCGGCCGGACCGCTGGCGAGAATGCGACTGACGCGGCGCTGCTGCCCGATGCGGTGGCGCTCGAAGTACTCACGGGCCTCGTCGCGGTCGATTTCGTCGTCGGTGGTGACCACGCCGCGTCGGTACATCTCGGCGAGGATCAACTCCTGCTCCTTAGCTGCGACTTTGCTCTTGACGCGAAAGTCGCTGTCGAGGTCTTGCCGGCGGGCGGCAAAGAGCAGGATTTCGAAGTCGATGAGGCGTTCGAGGGTCTGGCGCTGCACGTCGCCTGGGGCGCGCTCGGGAAAGAGCTTGGCAGCGGCGCGTTCAACACGCTTGTGGCTGATATCGACCTCACCGACGCTGGCGAGGATGTCGGGGCTGGCGGGGGGCACGGGGGCGTTGTCGCAGGCGAAGAAGGCGAGGGTGCAGAGGATGGCAAGGCGCGGCACGGAAGTCTCCTTGGATTTGCAATTTTTGCTCATATAGATGATAATGGCGGGTTTTCGCGGTGGCAAGTTGCTTGACGGTTATGTGGGTAGTCGATAGACTAGTGCTGACGCTCCGCTTGGGCGTATTCCCCTTCGCTCATGCCCCTGCACCCTTCGGGTGCGCGCTCTACGAGTCTCGTGGCGCTGTCCTGCGCTACTCCGAGGGAGCGAAGTCCTTTTGCACTTCCTGTAAAAAAGGGCTTCGACACCGCTGCGTGGAATACCCCGAAGCGGACCTCGGTCGTTGTGGTGGTCGAACGCTTTTGAATTCCTGTATACATATAACTCTCCATTTGCTACTAGTACTCTTGCTGGTAGTGGGTTGTAGTGGACCGCAGCCGGGTGAACAGAAGCAGGAGGTTGAGGATGGGGCGGCGGTGATTGAGAGTGAAGCCAAAAAATCTCAACCATTGCAAACGGATGCGGATGTTTTATTTGTTGACGCCACGGATGAAGCGGGTATCGACTTCGTCCACACCAGCGGGCGCTCGGGGCGCAAATACGGGGTGGAGACGATCGGCTCGGGCGCGGCGTTTTTCGACTACGACCGCGACGGGTGGATGGATCTGTACATCGTCAATGGCGGGGATTTGCCGGGCTATGTTTCGGAGCAACGACCCAAGAACTCGCTATATCGAAATGCGGGCGGCGAGTTCGTCGAAATAGCGGAAGAATCGGGCGTTGCCGATGCAGGCTACGGCATGGGTGTCAATACTGGAGATTACGACAACGACGGGGACGCGGATATATTCGTGACCAACTTCGGGGCGAATGCGCTGTACCGCAACGAAGGTATGGAGGCGGGTTGGCACTACCGGGATATCACCGCGCAGACCATTCTCGGCGACGACAAGAGCTGGTCGACCGGGGCGTCGTTCGTCGATGTTGATCTGGATGGTGACCTCGATCTCTACGTGGCAAATTACCTGGACTACTCATTCGAAGAGGGAGAATTTCAGACCGCAGGCGGGCTGCGGCGGCCGCGGCGGCATCTGGCACCGACCGAGTATCCGGGCCGCCGCGAGTTTCTCTTTCGCAACGACGGCGGGCGCTTTGCCGACATTACTGCAGCGGTCGGTCTGCTCAATGTCGAGTGTCGCGAACTGGGGGCGGTGTTTTTCGACTTCGATGAGGACGGCGATCCCGACCTCTTCCAGGGCAACGACGCTACGCCGAACTTCCTCTTCCGCAACGACGGTGGGCGCTTTGTGGAAGTCGGGCTGTTCGCGGGGGTGGCTTTCAACGAGGGTGGCAAGCCCGAGGGGACGATGGGGGTCGATGCGGCAGATATCGACGGCGACGGGCGTTTGGACCTGGCGATGACTAATTTTCAGTGGGAGAGCAATACGCTCTACAGGAACCAGGGCGACGGCCTGTTCAAGGACGCGTCAATGGCCGCCGGCCTCGCCGCGACCAGCCTCGATAGGCTGGCTTTCGGGATCAACTTCCTCGATGCCGACCTCGACGGCGATCCCGATCTCTACGTGGTCAATGGCCATATCGACGAAGATATCGATCGCTTCGACCCACAGGCCTCCTATGCCCAGCGCGACCAGTTATACCTCAACGATGGGTCGGGGCGTTTCACCGAGATCGCCGCGGGGTTGGAGCTGACGGCGGCGCTGGTGGGGCGCGGGTCGGCGGTGGCCGACTACGACAACGACGGCGACCCGGATATCCTGCTGGTCAATACCGCACAACGGGCCGTGCTATTGCGCAACGAGACGAGGGCCAAAGGGCAATGGCTGGCGCTGGATCTAAAGGGCAGCGCCAGCAATCGCGACGGCTATGGGGCCCGGGTTGCGGTAGATGTGGGTGGGCGGGTGCAGATTGCGGAGAAGCGGAGTGCGGCCAGCTATCTGTCGCAAAACGACGCGCGGCTGTTTTTCGGGCTGGGAACAGGCGAGCGCGTTGAGCGGGTGGTGATCGACTGGCCGTCGGGCGTGCGGCAGGAGTTGGGGCCGCTGCGCGGGGGACAGGTAGTGGAGGTCGTCGAGCCGGACGCCGCGACGACGCGCGCGGTGGCGCCGGTGGCCGCCGCGGGGGAGACTGCGGAGGGCGATGCCAGTCCGTGGAGGGTCTTATGGCGCGAGGCGCCGCTGGTATTGCCGGCCAAGACGCGGGCGGCGTTGCCGCCTCTCGAGCGTTCGGTGGCCGAATTGCAGGCCGTCGAAGACAAGACGCCAGATGTGCATATCGAGTTGGGATCGGCATGGGCGCGCGGGCGGGACTACGCTGCCGCCGAGGCGAGCTTTCGCCGCGCATTGGCGCTGGACCAGGGTGCGGCGCCCGCCTGGGTGGGTCTGGGCCGGCTCTACGCCGATCGCGGCGATGCCGAGCGCGCGATTTCCGCGCTCGAGCGCGCCATCGCGCTCGATGGGCAATTGGCCGAGCCGCACTACCTGCTGGGCAATATTCGCCTGCGCCAGCAGCGGCTGGAGGCGGCGGTGCCGCACTACGACCGCGCGATCTCGCTACAGCCGGATTACCTGCAAGCTTATTTCAATCTCGGCGGTCTGCACGCGCGGCAGACCGATTACGGCCCGGCCGTCGACGTGTTGCGCCGCGGGCTCAGGGCGCTGCCCGGCGAGGTGGAGCTGATGTTCCAATTGGCGCGAGTCTACTACGCGCAGGCGCGCCACGCCGAGGCGCTGGACCGGCTCGCTGCGGTGATCGCCGCCGATCCCGGCCGCGCCGAGGCGCACGAACTGGTCGCGCAGATCCACCTGGCCGGGGAAGACGACCGGGCCGCCGCCGTCGCACTGCGCCGCGGGCTGGCGGCCGACTCGACCAGCGCCGCACTGCAAGCCCGGTTGGGCTTGCTGCTATTGCAGCAGGGAGGTGCGGATGAGGCGCTGGTTTTGTTGCAGCGCGCGCTGCGCGCCGATCCCGACCGCGACGAGGTCTACTACAATCTCGGTCAGGCGCTATTGCGGCGCGGGCGCGCAGCCGAGGGGCGCCAATTGCTGGAGTATTTCCGCGCGCTGCAGGGCGAGCACCAGAAGCTGCTCGACTACAAGACCGCGGTGGTGCTCAACCCCAACGACGCCGGCGCTTATTACAACCTCGGTGCGGTCTACGCCCGCATTGGTCGCTACCGTGCGGCGACCCAGGCCTACCAGGCGGCGCTGGTCATCGCCCCCGACCACCTCGACGCGCGCAACAACCTCGGCAATATCCACCTGCGCCGCCGCGAGCTNGCCGCGGCGATGGCCGCCTACCGCGAAGTGCTGCGCCGCGACCCCGGNTACGCCCGCGCCCATCACAACCTCGGCAATGCCTACGTGCTGGCCGGCGACGAAGCGCGTGCGGTGGCGGCTTTCGAACAGGCGGTGGCGGCTGACCCCGGCTACGCCAAGGCGCGGCAGATGCTGGCGCAGCTCTACCGCAAGCAGGGGCGTGTGGTAGAGGCGAACAAGGTGGAGCCGTGAGCGAGGATCGCCGGCTCCAGGTCGGCGTCGGGCTGCTGTCGGCTGCGGTCATCGGCTACGAGATCGGGCTGACGCGGCTGTTTTCGTTTTTGCAGCACTACCACTACACCTTTCTCGTAGTCTCCGGCGCGGTGTGTGGGCTGGGGCTGGGCGCGGCGCTGAGCGCGGTGTTCCGGCCGGGTAGCGGGCAACTGCAGCGCCACCTNGTCCGNTGGGGGNTGTTGTGCGGATGCGCGATGGCGCTGGGGGCGCTGGTGTTGGCGCAGTGGCCCCGGCTGCCACTGGTGCTCCTCGGCGGGGTCGCCGGTCTGCCTTTCATCGCGGCGGGCGTCTATCTGGCGCTGGCCTTCCGCTATCGCGCCGAGTCAAGCTCGCGGCTCTATTGCTGGGATCTGGTCGGAGCCGGGCTGGGCATTCTGTGCGCGGTGGTTGCAATCGAATGGGCCGGCGCGACGGGCGGACTGGTNCTGGCGGGTTTTTTGGCCTGGACGGCGAGCAGCGTGCTGGCTGCGGGCCGCAAGGCTGAGCGGCTGGTGGCGTTTGCGCTGCTCGTCGTCGCCGCGGTCGCTTCCGGCCGCGCGCCCATCGCCCTCGACGCGCTGGCTGCGGCTGCCGATAAGCCGATGTTTCGCGCCCTGGCTGCCGAGCGCAACACCGGCGCGGTGGTCGAGACGCGCTGGAGCGCTTTTGCGCGCACCGACGTGGTCGATCGCACCGGCGACACGGGCTTGAACCTCTACGTCGACGGCGGCGCCGGCTCGTATATGTTCAAATTTCCCGGTGATTACCGCCGCCTGTTCTTCCTGCGCGGCGAGGCGGCCTTTTTCCCCTATTACTTCGGCCGGCGCGAACGGGCGCTGATAATTGGTCCCGGCGGCGGCGCCGATGTGCTCTACGCGCTGATGACCGACTGGAAGCACATNGAGGCCGTGGAGATTAATCCGGAGATCGTCNAACTNGTGCGCGANCGCGGCGACTACAACGGTCATATCTACGATCTGGCGGATGTCGAGATACACGTCGGCGACGGGCGCAATTATCTCGAGCGCTCCGAGCGCCGCTACGATCTGATCGCTCTGCCGCTGGTCTATGCCGAGGCGGCGGATCTGGTCGGCTACGCGCTGGCGGAGAATTATCTCTTTACCCACGAGGCCTTTGCGGCGTACCTGGATCACCTCGATGACGGTGGCCGCCTNGCGCTGGTGGTACACAACCACGCGCTGATGCTGCGGGTGGTGGCGACGCTGGCTGACCTGTGGCGCGAGCGGGGGCTGGAGTCGGCGCGATTGCTCGATCATCTGGTCGTGGTCAATGGCACGCGCGGCGACCCCGGTCGCGACGAGGCCTATCGCCCGCTATTGCTGGTGCAGAACGAGCCCTATACTGCGTATCAACTCGGCACATTGCGCAAGGTGTTGGACGAGGTTGGGTTGCACGCCTACTTTCTGCCCGGCTTGCGTGAACGGGCGGCGTTTGCTCCGTTGCGCGAACGGGGCCTTNCGGCCTTTGTCGCCGCTTCCGCNCTCGATATCTCGCCAGTGACCGACGACCGGCCGTTCTTTTACGACGCGACGCCGGGGCTCGATCCCAAGCTCGGGCGGCTGTTGCTAGCGGCCGGGGTCTTATGCGTTTTGGTGCTATTGGNGCCGCTGGCGTCGCCGCGGATGCGGCAATGGGGCGCGGGCGAACTCCCGCCCTGGCTCTGGGCGCTATTCGCCGCCGGGCTGGGTGCGGGNTTTATGCTGGTGGAGATCCATTTACTGCAGCGCTGTGGCCTCTTTCTCGGCTATCCGGCGCTTACCCTGTCGGTAGCGCTCTTCGCACTGCTGGTCGGCACCGGGGGCGGGAGTTTGCTCGGCAGTCGGCTGGCCCTGTTGGACCGGCCCGCGGGTATCGGGCTGGTGGCGCTCGGCGTCGGCGCGATCTGCCTGCTCTACGGATTTTTGCTCGATCGCATACTCGACGGGGCCCTGGCCTGGCCGCTGGCGGCGCGGGTCGGGTTGACCCTGGCGTTGGTGGTGCCCCTGGGCGTCGTGCTGGGTTTTTGCTTTCCCGCCTGTTTGCGGCTGGGCGGTCGGCAGCACGAGAGCATTGTGCCCTGGCTGTGGTCGGTCAATGGCTTCTTTTCGGTATTGGGCTCGGTAGCNGCGGTGTCTCTNGGGATGGAGTGGGGAGCCNGGTGGGTGCTGGCGGNGGGCGCAGTGGTCTATGCCGTGGCGGGAGGTCTGCTCTACGGTTGCGGGCGCGGCGCTCCGGNCGTTGGTCTGCCCGNGGCAAAGGATGGTGGCGCAGNCCGCAGCGCGGGACTGCTGCTGCTTGCGGTCGTGGTGTGCTGGTTTGCCGCCTTTGTCGCCCTGGGCGCCGCGGATGTCGAGCCGTCCGCAGANATAGCGCGCCCGGCGGTCGCTGCGGACGTCTGGCCGCGGGCGCTCTTTTGATATTCGGCAAATCTCCTATATTGTANGTTACATATTGACTTATGGAAGGAATTTNTTGGTCCGAACCCATTTCTGTGCCCTGTTGATATTGGCCAGTAGTATGGTCCACGCCGGCCCGCGNTTTCACGACGCAACGCAGGACGCCGGCATATATTTCGCGCACGTCAACGGAGCCAATGGCCAGAAGTTCGTTATCGAAACGGTCGGTCCCGGCGGGGGTTTTTTCGACTACGACGGCGATGGCCGTCTCGACATCTACCTGATCAATGGCGCCGCCGTGCCCGGGACCGAATACGCGACCCCGCCGCAGAATGCNTTGTACAGGAACCGCGGCGACGGCACCTTTGCCGACGCCACCGCCCAAGCTGGCGTTNGCGATACGGGCTACGGCATGGGCTGCGCGGTCGGCGATATCGACAACGACGGCGACCTGGACCTCTATGTGACCAACTTCGGTGCCAACTCGCTTTACGAGAACCGCGGCGACGGCACCTTCGCCGACGCTACGGCCCGCGCCGGCGTCGGCGACGAGCGCTGGGGTGCGAGCGCGGCCTTCGCCGATATCGATCGCGACGGCTTGGTCGATCTCTATGTCGGCAATTATCACAACTTCTCTTATAGTAACCACCGCCTCTGCGCCGAGGGCGGTAGCGGTCTGCAATTGTACTGTGGCCCCGAGGCCTTCGATGGCGTATCCGACGTGCTCTACCACAATCAGGGCGATGGCACCTTTGCGGATATCACTGCTGCCGCCGGCCTCGCCAGCGATCAGGGCAAGGAGCTAGGCGTCGTCTTCGGCGATGTCGATCTCGACGGCGATCCCGATCTCTACCTGGCCAACGACAAGACCTTGAACTTCCTCTATATCAACGACGGCGCGGGCCGCTTCGCCGAAGAGGGCCTGCTGGCCGGNACCGCCTACAACGAGGACGGCGATGTCGAGGCGGGGATGGGCGTCGATATGGGCGATTACGACCACGATGGTTTTCCCGATCTCTTTGTCACCAACTTCCAGTGGGAGACCAATACGCTCTACAAAAACCTCGGCGACGGTTCTTTTGTCGATGAGACCTTTCTCGCTGGCCTGGGCAAGGGCAGCATACCCTATCTGTCGTGGGGCACGCGCTTTGTCGATATTGACAACGACGGCGACCGCGATCTCTTTATCGCCAATGGCCATCTCGAGAGCGACGTCGAGCAGTACGAGGATACCACGTTTCGGCAGCGCAACCAGCTCTTCCTCAATGTCGGCGACGGTCGCTACGAGGAATTCATCCCCACCGANGATGCTCTGGCGCTCGAACGCGTCAGCCGCGGCGCGGCCTTTGGGGATTACGACGACGACGGCGATATCGACGTGCTGGTAGCCAATATCGCCGCGCCGCCGACGCTGATGCGCAACGACGGCGCGGCCGGCCGCTGGCTGCGACTGCGGCTTGCGGGCACCAGTAGCAATCGCGCCGCAATCGGTGCCCGGGTCGAGGTGTACGGCGGCGGACTGGTGCAGACCGACGAGGTGCGCTCGGGCGCCAGTTACCTGTCGCAGAGCGACCTGCGGCTGCACTTCGGTCTGGGTGACGCGGAGGAGGTCGAAAGGGTGGTGGTGTACTGGCCCAGCGGGCTCGTCGAGGAATACGCGAATTTGGGCGTGGACCTCGAGGTGGTGCTGGTGGAGGGGCAAGCGCGATGAGGGTTTTACTNTGGTGTCTGGCGTTTGGCGCTTGCGCGGGTGAGGTGCCGCAAGAGGAGCCNGTGCCCGTGCGCCCCGGCGCGACGCTCGACGCCGAGGCGCACTACGACCGCGGCGCGGCCCTGGCTGCTCAGGGCCGTCACACCGAGGCCATTGACGCCTATCTGCAGGCGGCCGAATTGGCACCCAATTATGTCAAAATCCACTACAATCTGGGCAATGCCTACGTGCGGCAACTCGACTACCCGCGCGCGATCGCGTCCTATCAGCGGGTACTGGCGCTCGATTCGACGCACGTGTCGGCCCGGCACAACCTGGCGGCGATGTACGTCAAGCAACTCAACTACGCCCAGGCGATCGAGGAGCACCGCCGGGTGCTGGNGCTGGATCCGGATCATCTGACGACCTATTACGACCTCGGNTATATCTANTTCTTGCGCGGCGAATANGCCGAGGTCGAAAAGCTGCTGGCCGAGGGCANGCGCCGCGATTCGACCGACGCGTCCTTCTACCGNCTGTTGGGGCGGATGCGCTTCAAAGAACTCGATTTCGAGCGCGCAGCAGAGGCGCTGACGCGCTCGGTCGCCCTCGATAGCACCGANGCGGCGACCTATATCGACCTGGCACAGGTGGAGATGAAGCGCCGCGACTACGCGGCGGCCGAAGCCGCGGCNCGGCGGGCGGTGGCACTTGATGAATTTGCGAAGGAAGCCCACTTCGTCCGCTCCAATGCGCTCAAGCGCCTGGGCCGGCGCGAGGAGAGCCGGGAAGTGCTGGAGAGATTTCGCGCCCTAGATCAGCAGTTGGACAAGATCGAAGACCAGCTGCGGATGCTCGGCAATGAGCCGGGCGACCATGAGGCACGGGCGCAGCTAGGCCTGCTCTACACGCAGCAGGGCCGTTTCGCGGAGGCGGCTGAGGCCTACCGGCTGGCGGCCCGTATCGCGCCGGATAGTCTGCGCTATCGCAACAATCTGGGCAATCTCTACTTGCGGCTGGGGCAGCTCAATGAGGCGGTCATCGAGTACCGAGCCGCGATAGAGTTGGACTCCGGATACGAAAAGGCCCACTACAATCTGGGCCAGGCCTACATGCGGTTGCAGCGCTTCGATGAAGCACTGCAGAGTCTNCAGGTGGCACGGGGATTGGCCCCAGAGGATGTGGAGGTCAATTATTTTCTGGGCTTGCTTTATGCTCGGGCGGGAGCTTTTGACAAGGCGGCGGAGGTGTTGGCGGTGGCGGTAGCGGGCAAGCCGGATTTTATCGATGCGCGGCAGAAGCTGGCGGTGGCTTATTTGAAGGCGGGGCAGGTGGAGGCGAGTAAGCNGGAGGTGGAGGCCCTTCAGAAAATCAAAGAGGTGGGAACGGGAGGCGAGGATGAGTAGGATTGATCGACGGCTGGTTCTGCGTGTGGACGCGGAACGGGTCTGCCCCTTCGCTCATTCTCGCCCCGCTGCCCTGCGGGGCTCCGAGGGTGCGTCGTCCTATTTCACAGGATGTGAAATAGGACGACGATACCGCTACGGGGCAGACCGGTTCCGCTCAATGGCGGAGCGATTCTCACGGTGGGTTGGAGAAGGGAAGAAGAAGGGGCTGGTTTTCGCGCTGGGTATGGCATTGTTGATCGGTTGTGACGAGGGGTCACAGGTCGATACGGCGGCGATCGAGACGCTGCAGGCGGTTGCGCAGGAGGACGGGGTGCTGGTGGAAGTGGGGCNTCGGGCGATACGGGTAGCGGATTATAAGGAGTACATGGCGCGGATGCCGGCCGCACTGCACGACCAATTTTCTGGCGAGCAATTTTTGGAGGCGATGGTGGAGGAAGAATTGCTGGTGCAGGAGGGCGACCGGCGGGGGCTGGGGCGCGAGCCGGCATTGTTGCGGGCGGTGGCTCGGGAGGAAGAGCAGATCGTGCAGCGGGCGCTCTACGCGCGGGTAGGGATACGGCCACCGGAGGTGCCGGAGGAGGAGTTGCGGGAACGCTTTGGTCAGAGTCCGTACAACCGCCAGGTGCGATTCAGTTTGCTGATGGTGCGCGACGAGGCACAGATGCCGGGAATTTTGGCGGAGCTGGAGGCCGGAGCGGACTTCACCGAGTTGTCGCTTGAGCGGTCACAGGACCCGCGCATCCTCGAGCGCAACGCCGATATGGGCTACCACCGCTGGGGCGACACCATGGCCTCGCACGCGGCGCTGACCGAGAAGGCCTTCGGCATGGAGCCGGGCGAGCTCGCCGGGCCGCTCAAGGTGGCCGACGGGTATTTTCTGATCAAGTTGACCGATGTGCATCCGGTCAGTTTTGAGCAGGAGAGGGAGACGATCCACAAATTGGTGCTGCGCGAGAAGTTGGGGCGGCAGCTTTTGGCCTATTACGATACGCTGCACGCGCACTACGCGGTGCGCTACGACCGGNCCGGGCTGGAATTGCTGGCCAGGAGCCTGGGTCCGGACGGTCTGGCGGGTGATGTGCAGACGGTGGTGGCGACGTATGAGGGGGGCGCCATCACCCTGGCCGGGGCGCTGGAGTTGCTGCAGGTGCTCGAGCGCGGACAGGTGGTCGGCGAAGAGGCGCTCAGGCGTGAGGTCGGGCGTAAGATCCTGGTGCCGCTGGAGGTGGCGCGTTTTGGCCTGGCCGACGACCCTGCGCTGCGGCGCGAAGTAGAGCGGACGCGGCGGACGCTGCTGGTCAAGCGATTGCAGGAGCAACTCCAGGCTCAGGCGCCAGCGCCCGAATCCAACGCTCTGAGCCTGTTTTACGAAGAGCACAAGGCGCGCTACGAGATCCAGACCCAGGTCGACGTGCGGCGGGCACTGGCCGAATCGGAAGCCGAGGGGCGCGACTTGGTNGCGCGCTATCGCGCCGGCCGTGACACCAGNGCGCTGACCGGCCGCTTCGTCCACGTCACCTACGGCAGCGGCGCGCTGGCGGGCGACAACCCGGTCAGCCGGGCGCTGCGCGGCGAGTTGGGCACTATGCACGGCCCCTTTGCCACCGATAATGGTTATATTGTGCTGCAGGTGCTCGGGCGTCGCGAAGCCCGACTGCCGCCTTTGGCGGAAGTGCGGGAACAGGTCGAGGCCGATTGGTCCGCACTGCAGATCCAGACCGCGGTCAAGGGCCTGGCCGCCGATTTGCTCCAGCGGCGTGCCGACCAGATTCGCTACCGGCCGGACGCAGCGGCGCGCCTGGCCCTGATCGCCCGNGGAGGTTTCGATGAGTAGCGCCACCGTCCTGCAGACCGGCTATATAGTCGATCGCCGCCAGGACTATATATGGTTTATCGGGCTGCCCTTCGTAGCGGTGGCCTTCGCGCTTGTTTCGGGCCACTATCTGCCCGGGGCGGCGCTGGCGGCCATCGCGCTGTGGGTGACGATTCCGCACCACTTTGTCACCTGGCTGCGCGTCTACGGCTCGCCTGCCGAGTTCGCGCGCTTCAGGGACCGCTTCGTGCTGGGGCCGCTGGTGCTGGTCGGCTTTGTCTACGCGCTGATCCACTACGCCCCGTTGACGTTGGTGCTGATCGTCACTCTGTGGGATCACCAGCACAGCCTGATGCAGCAATACGGCTTCTCGCGGGTCTACGACTTCAAGGCCAGGGCCGGAGCGCCGTCGACGGCCAAATTCGACCTAGCTTTCAATTGGATCTTCTTCGTCAATATGCTGGTCGTCTCACCGCTGTTTTCGGTGATCTGGGTNCGGATGCTGCACGAGTGGCGGGTGCCGGTCGAGGCCGCGACGGTGGAGGCGGTGCATTGGGTCTCTTGGACTGTGGCGATCGTTTACGGGCTGGTCTATCTGGGCCACGTCGCCTGGTGCGCGCGGCGCGGCTACGCGCTCAACCCGCTCAAATACGCCTTCATGTTCTCCAGCTACTTCCTCTGGTATTTCACCAGCTTCAGNACGGCCTATCTGTTGGTCTTCGCAGTGGCGCACCGGATCATGCACGGCATTCAGTACATCGTCATGGTCTACTACTACAATCGCCACAAGGTCGAACGCACCGGCGGCGATTCGGCGCTGTTGCGCCACGTGGCGGGCAATCTCAAGGCCTTCTTGCTGATTTGTGCCGCCTACGCGATGGTTTTCCACGCGCTGACCGAGGGTTTGGTGCGTGATTTTGGCTTNGGGCTAGTCGGCTTCAACACCAACTTCGATCTCTTCAGTTATTCGNTGCTNAGTTCATTCGCACTGATCCACTACTACTACGACGCNTTTATCTGGAAAGTGCGAAAAAAGGAAGTCCAGGAGGGCCTGTAGGGCCATGCGCTTTGTGCGCTCGCTCAAGTTGCTGCTGCTGATCGCGGCGCTGGGCACGGGGTTGGCGCTCGTCGAACGCCAGCGCCGGGCCGAGCACGGGCATTTGACCGAGCGCAGCCACGCGCGCGGTCAGCCGCAGCTCAAGGGCGAGTCGCTCAAAGAACTGGCCTCGGTGCTATTGTCCCTTTATCCCGATGGCGCCGAGCCCAACCTGCTGATGGGCACGGCGCTGGCTGAGGCGGGCAAGCTCGACGAGGCCCGCGCCCACCTGGAGCGGGCGCTGGCCAGAGACCGGCGCAACCAGCAGTTACTGTTTTTATACGCACGGCTGCTTCTCGATCTGGGCGAACCCGTGGACAAAGTGCAGCCGGTGGTCGATGAACTGCGGCGTTATTTCCCGCGTTCGCGGCAGAAGGTCGAGGAGTATTTTGCGCAGGCGTCCAGAGGAGAGATGCGCTTTGCGGAAGAGGGTGTCTATTAACGCGGGGCGCTGAATGCGCCGATGCCAGGAGACGGGTTTATGCTCGAAATCGCACTTGCCGTCGTTGCCCTTTGTATCGCGGCGGCGGTNGTAAAACAGGCCGGGTCGCGCGGAGGCGAAGATTCCTTTTACGACCTCTCCGACGGGGAACGCCATCCGCACAAGTGGGGCTATACCGACACCCGGTTCGAGTTTGACGGGCCAAAGACCGTGCGAGTGACGGGCAGTCGCTATCCGCTCGCCGGCTATACCCTGCCGAACTTCATTCCCTTCGTCGAAGACATGCTGCAAGTGCCGGTCAATCCCGACGAAATGGCGGCGGAAAAAGAGACGCAGGACGTGCCTGCCTCGCGTGCCGACGAAGGGCTGGTCGCGGCGCTCGGCGAGGCGATAGGCGCCGAGTGCGTTTCGCTCGACGACAGGGAGCGGCTGGTGCACAGTCACGGCCAGCTGAGCGTCGATGAGATCTATCGTTTGCTCTACGGCGATTCGCTGGCGCGGGTGGTCGATCTGGTGCTCTACCCCGAGAGCGAGGAGCACGTCAGCGCCATCGTGCGCCTGGCGTCGGAGCGCGATCTATGCCTGGTCCCCTACGGCGGCGGCACCAATGTCAGCGGCGCGCTGGCCTTGCCTACTGACGACGGCCGCATCTTCGCCTCGGTAGACATGCGGCGGATGAACGAGATCGCCTGGCTCGACGAAGAGAATTTGCAGGCCTGCGTCGAGGCGGGGATCTCGGGCAAGGAACTGGAGCGAGAGCTCGGGGCACGCGGATATACCTCGGGCCACGATCCAGATAGCGTCGAGTTCTCGACCCTGGGCGGGTGGATCGCTACCAATGCCAGCGGCATGAAAAAGAACCGCTATGGCAATATCGAAGACATCGTCCTCGAGGCGACGCTGGTCGCCCCGACCGGCGAGGTCGAAACGCTGCACGCGACACCGCGCAACTCGGTTGGTGTGCAGCCGCGCGGGCTGCTCTTTGGCAGTGAGGGCAATTTCGGCATCATCACCAAGGCAGTGATCAAGATCCATCCACAACCGGAAGTTCGGCA
>PBOD01000003.1 GCA_002724215.1 Gemmatimonadota bacterium
ATGACCCAGATCGAGCCATCAAAGACGGTGACCAACGGGTTGCCGCGCTCTGGCCAGGGGACGGTCGCCGCGACCAATTCCCATTGCACACCGTCCCGCGACTTCCACACGTCGTCGGGCGTGCCGTTCTCAGCGCCGACGACCCAGATATGGCCGTCGTGCACGACAGCCCCATGCATGTGCCTGCCGCTCCACGGCGCCGTAACCGTCAGAGACCAGTTGCGGCCATTATCCTCCGAGCACCACACCTCCGAGCACACCTCCGACTCGAACGAGCCGGCGCCAGCGCCGGCGAGGTCGGCTCGCCCACCGGCGTACTGGTTCCACCCCCCCAGCAGGAAGAGCTTGTGCTCAAAGGAGACCAGTTGCGCCCCGTCGCGCGGCGACCACGCCATCTCCGAGCTCACACAACTCCAGCGATACGCGTTATTCATTCGACTTCTTCCTCCACGCAGTGCACCACGGCCATCTCCCAGGAATCGATGGCCAAACTAAAGCCACCGCCATGATCCGCAAGAGGCAACGGACGGTGGGCCAATAGATCTTCCGCCTGCCGCAAAGCCCAATCGCTCTCGACCCGGGCATCGACGATCTCCCGTCCCATATTAAAAAGAAAGACCAGCCAGCCACCCGAGCGCGCTGGCCGCACGATCGGTACCACTTCACCCCCCACCACCCGTAGCGGCGCCCGAATACCCGCTTCCTCCACCAGCCCCAGCACCAGTTCCGGCACCCCCTGATCCCCAAAGCCAGCCGACAGCGTCAGCCCCAACCAGGTGAATACCCCGTCGGCGCTGCGCACCGCCACGGTTTCCTCCCCCAACGCAGCCCACGCCTGCGTATCCCCCAGTGGTTCGAGTACCGCATATCCACAACTGGACCGAATCGGCACTGCCCCCAACGGAGTGGCCAAGACATTGCGCCCTTCTTCAATGTCAAAGGAAGTCACCGCAGAAAAGTCGGCAACGCGGACCCCAAAGCGCTCGCCAAAACCCTCCGGAGGCGCATAGCTGGACTGACCGTCGGCCGCATACAGCCCAAAGCTGCCCTCGGCGACCAGCCGGGTCTGCGGACTTTGCGCCAGGGTTTGCTCAATCCGCTCGCGAGTCGCATCGTCCATCAGCGCCACATTGGGCAAAAACAACAGCCGGTAATCGGACCAATCCATCGCTGGCGTCAAGATATCAGCAGATAATCCATGACTCCACAGTGTCCGGTATACTCCTTTCAAATCGGCGTTGTAGCGCTGCGTCTCGCCGTTGTAGCCAAAAAGCTCCTGCGACGGCGGGTGATAGACGATGCCGATTTCGGCGCGACCGCATTCGACCGGCAAATAGTCTTGCATGCCGTCTACCTGCGCGATTGCCCGGCTCACCGCCTCCAATCGCGCGGTCGGCTGGCCGTCTAAAGCAACCAGATTGTAGCCGGGCGACTCGAAGCTCAAATACTCGGGCCGATACTGCCAGAACATACAGCCGGCTGCGCCCCCGGCGATCGTCAACCACAAGAGCGCGGTCAACTCCCGTGGGTCGGATTGCTTCTTCCAGGTCACACCACCCCGCGCCATGCCGGCGTAAATCTCCTCGTTCCACCAGCGGCCCTTGGCAGCCAGCGCCCGCGCCGCGTCAAAGCCAAAGGCGCGCTCGACGAGACCGTCGGCGTCGGGCCCCGTCAATACATTATTCGACGACATCGACATGCCCCAGCTATCCACCTCCCGCGCACAGGCCTCATTCCACGGCTGCGGCGTCACCACACCGTGGGCGCGGATCTCGTGATCGGGGTCGAGCGCCCGGGTTTCGGCGACCATCCACTTGAGCTTATCGACCAGGTTTTCGTAGACGAAGCGCTTAAACAGCAACATCTCAACGATATTGTGCTGGTGGCGCGGCGGCTCGACATCCTCCCACGTATGATAGCGGCGCAACGCGCGCTCGTTGAATTGGGCGAGAGAAAAGCGCGCCTGCAACCAAGCCTTGTACGCCGCTAGCGAATGGGGGCAATAACAGGGCAAGCCCTCGCTGCCGGCGCTAATCGGACTGACCCCGTCCCACAGACCCCAGACCAGCAGATTGGGCCGATCCTTGTAGCGATCTACCACGTGCCGCAGTAATCCGCCCCCGTATTCTTGCCAGACTGGATGGTCATAGCAGTGTAACATACTCCCCTGCGGACAGGCGGCGCTGCCCGCCGCAACGCTGGGCTGGCCGTGCTGGTCGACGGCGCGGATATCTGGATACTCGCGGGTCAGCCATTCGGGGCAGGCGCCGTGGGTCGCCAGGGTGAGGTCGAGCCAAACGTAGAGCCCGTGCTTTGCGGCCAGGTCGAACATCAGGTCGAAGTCGTCCAGCTGGTACTGTCCCGGCGCGGGCTCCATGTGGTTCCAGTAGCTGAAACTGCGGACGATGCGCAACCCCGAGGCCCGAATGCGGGCGAAATCATCGTCCCACACTGCGCGTTTGGGTACTGGGCCCCGGTAGTATTCGACCCCGATCGGAAAGGTGGTCTCGGGATGGAGCAGGAACTTGGGCTCGGACATAGCGACTCCTCGGACACGTCACCGCTACCCCCACGGCGGCGAAAAGAACGGTCCTGGCAATATACTCCTGTTTCCAGTGCCGCCGCCACTGGTGGGTAAAGGTCAAAATGCGAATGCACTTTGTGCGCCGCTCAATTTGACAATACACCGGTGACACGCAATAATGAAGGCGCGAACTAATCGGATATACTCCAACCAATACAGGGGATAATTATGGCAATTGAAAAACTGACCGGCAGGGCCGCCATCGTCACTGGCGGCGGCGCCGGGATCGGCGGCGAAATCGCCCGCACGCTGGCCGCCGACGAAGCCCAGGTGCTCATAATCGATATCGACGAATCGACGGCGGCAGCCAATGTGGAACGCATCCGAACTGCTGGCGGCCAAGCCGTGGCCATGGTGGGCGATGTGGCCCAAGAGGAAGTAGCTAAAGGAATGGTCGAGCGGGCCGTAGCGGAATTCGGTCGGCTCGACATCCTGGTGCAGAACGCCTTCGGGGTCGTCACTTCCTCCATTGGGGGCAGTGCGGTCGAGGTCGGCATCGACAGCTGGCGGCGCGGATTGGACCTGCTGGTCGGGGCCCACTTCCTCGGCGCCAAATACGCCGTGCCGGCCATGGAGGCATCGGGGCCTCCGGCGGGCTTCGAGCCCGAGCCCTGGGACGGCCGAGGATTGCGGCGGGGCACGCCGCCTCTGCGCGAGGTCGGGCGCATCGTCAATATCTCATCCGTCCACGGCCTGCTGCAGGCGGCGGGCAGCGCGATCTACGAGACGGGCAAGGCGGCCGTCAACGGGCTGACCCGGCAGATGGCCATCGACTTCGGTCCGCTGGGCATTACCGTCAACGCCATCGCGCCGGGGCATATGGTAACCGACAACCTGGAGAAATTGTGGGCCGATGTCGGTAACGAAGCGGGGTTCCACCTGCACGAGTTGCAATACCCAGTGCGCCGCACGGGCGAATCGGCTGACATCGCCCACGCCGTTTCTTTTCTCTGCTCGCCTCAGGCCTCGTTCATCACCGGCGTAATCCTTCCGGTCGATGGCGGCCACAGCATCCAGCTGCAGGAAAACATCATTCTCGAGCTCAAGGATTATATCCAGCGCAACCCGGATCTGAAGACCTTTTTCGACTCGCCGGGTTTCGCCCAGAAAGGCCGGGAATGACCTGTCACCTCACCGGGGATCGACCCAGACTTCCACCTCGTCAATGACGATTGGTCCCTCGGCTTGCGCATCGCCCGCGACAAGGGCGACGGACAGTATATTCTCGCCAGCAACTGCCATCGCGGCACTCAACGAAAACCACCGCGTTGAAAAAGCCGGACCAGGCTCGGGGCGCAAATCGTACCAGCCCCGCGCCGGAAAACACGGGAGGCGCTTTTCGCCTTCTGCTCTGGTTAAATCTTCTTCGCTTGTCGGCTGTGCGTCGCTGGGCAGTGTGCGGCCGATGGCCTCGTCCGGTATCAAATGTCCGTTGAGGCATATCTCCAACCGATCGTTTTCCGTCATCCCCGTCCCGCGAAACATCAGGGTGGCGTGATGGGTCTGGGTCAGATCTTCGTAGAGATAGAATAGATATTCTCCTGCAGCAGGCGGATCGCCGCGGTCGAGCAGGATCTTTTGCGCCTTGACCGCGCCCGTACTGCACTTGCCTTCGGCGCCAAAGCCCGTCATACCAGCCCAGGTCGGGTCGAAGATATAGTGCCGCTCGCGGCCAGCGATGGCGTCGGGGTCGCGGAGCTGGTGGAAAACTTGCATCGCCTGCGGGTAGAACGGCGGATGCCACAGCGTCGGCACGAAGTGATTGTACGGCGACAGGCCATCGGCGCCGGCGCGATACATGGTCTGGGCCAGGGCGCGGGCGGTATCCGCGCTGATCGGGCTCTGGCCACGGCGGTTGCGCGCGCGGAAGCTGGTCCAGGGCAACAAGCCGGGATAGAGCATGCATTCGCAACCGCGCGTCAGTGTGGCCCATTCCGCGTAGGGCACGCTGAAGTCGGCGTACATAGAGTCCTGGGGACTGATATAATCGAGCAGGCCATCGGCGATCCAGGCCGGCGCGTCGAGCCCGAGCCCGGTGCATTCTGCGATGGTCGAAAAGACACGGGCACCCAATAGGGCCGATCCACGCTCGTCCAGCGTTGCGCGAATTTGCCGCACCAACTCGGTCATCAGCCCCGCCCGCTCCTTGCCCTTGTGCGGGGGAAAATAAGCGTGGTCGCGGTAGCAGAGCTCGATGCCATCGATGGCAAAACGGGCGCATAACTCCTGCACGACGCCGAGCGTGAATTCGCGCACCTCGGGGAAGCTAAAATCCAAAGGCTCCGACAACTCGTAGTATTCTCCGGCGGGAAAATCCTTTAGTTGCAGGTGCGGATTGGACTCGATATACTCGGCGATGCCCACGCCCTGCTCGCGGGCCTGGTGNCCGTGGTTGTCGTTGACGCGCAGCCCGGCGACAAAGCGCATCCCGCGCTTGTGTGCCTGGTCGATGAGGATGTCCAGCGGCTGGATCCCCTCGGCCAAGAGGGGCAGGAAGCGCCGGTGTTGCGGGCGGCGATCGTATTCGTAGCGATCGGACTGCCAGTAGACGGTCCACCCCATCGAAAAAACTTCCTGGTCGAAAATATCGACGCCACTGTCAGCNACGATATCTACCCAGCGACGCAGGTCCTNTTNCCGCACCGGGTCGGGCANNAGCTTGCGGGCAANGCTGGAGGGNTCGCTGACGTAGAGAATACGCGCCGTACCGCGAGGTCGCAGGGGTTGGTCATCGATTGGCGTCATATCAGATGCCCGCGCCGCCATCGACAGTAATCATCGACCCCGTAATCATCGCCGCCTCGTCCGAAGCGGCAAAGAGAAAGGTCCTGGCGATATCCTCGGGCTCGCACAGCCGCCCCAGCGGCGTCGCCGTCCGGCGGCCCTCGTAGTTGGCGGGATTCTCAATACTGGTCTCCCAGCTATTGGGACTGTGCGCCGAATCGCCGCGGATAAAATTCGTATCCACGTGGCCCGGCGACACCAGTACGCAGCGGATATTGTCTGGTGCATACGAGGCGGCGGTGCTGCGNGTCAGCGCCACCAGGCCGATCTTGCTGACGCCATAGGCGGGGCTGCCCGCGCCCTGGCGGATCGAGCCCAGCGANCCCACGTGTAGCATTACGCCGCGCCCTGCCCGGCGCATGGCCGGGACCACCGCCTTGATNCCGATAAAACAAGCGGTCAGGTTGACCTCAATGATCTTCCGCCACATCTCTTCGCTCTGCTCGTCAAAGCTGACGCGATAATTGGTACCCGAGAGATTGGCCAGCAAATCGAGGTGGCCGAAGGCTTCTTCCGCCGCCGCCACCGCCTGCGCCCATTGCTCGGCCTGGCAAACGTCTAGTTCGGTGGCGATCGCCCGCCCGCCGCTNGCGGAGATCTCGCCTGCCACCGCGTCAGCTCGCTCCTTGTCCATATCGGCCACACACACGGCCGCGCCTTCTGCGGCGAAGAGACGCGCCACCGCGCTGCCCATCGATCCGGCCCCACCAGCCACCAGCGCCACTCTACCTGCCAGTCTCATATCTTAGCCCTTCGTCGAAAACCGTTAAATACCCACCCCGATGCCGGGATAGCCGTCACCAGTCGCTACAGAGCNATTTGCNGCTGAGATCTCATACATGGATTGCTCCCTTTAACAGCGTCATTGCCCGCTACAGCGCTTATGTGTACGCATATTCGGCCATTGCAACAAGCGATGGCTCGCCTNTNGCATGANGATCTTCCCANNTAAGCNGCGATCTGCTGCGAATGCGGCAAGTCCCCAGTCAAGCACTACCGGCACNNGCGTCNCAAACTNGACGAGCCCTATATANCCTGNCACCTGCTGGAGCAAATCAACCAAGCCGNNGAGCCAGTGGNTAGANGCCATGCGCTNTNCGACGTGATTGCATTTTAGTTGGTCCCGCCNANNCCGTAGCTTATTTTAGCCCTGGCGCATCGCATCCAGCGCCCCCAACAGCAAAGGCACCCACCATGCCCTACACCTTCCAGCCCGACAAAATGTACCGCATGCCGACCCACTTCGGCCCCCGCACCGGTCCGCGCCAGGGCCCCGACGGCAGCACATTTGCCAATGTGGNCACGCCCTTGAACACTACGGTGTCGGCCTCCTTCCTCACCGACGCCGACGCCCTTGAAGCGATGCTACCCGAATGTTTCACGCTCGACGGCGAACCGGTCGTCACCATCTACTTCAAGTACATGACCCAGATCGAATGGCTCGCCGGTCGCGGCTACAACATCCTCGGCGTCTGCTTCCCGGCCGCCTTCTCAGGCAGCGAAGACCAGGTACGCGGACCCTTTTTAACCGTATTGTGGGAAAATCTGACCGATCCCATACTGACCGGTCGCGAGGAACTGGGCTTCGCGAAGATTTATTGCGAACTACCCGAACCGAATGTGCTGCGCGGCAACTGGCACGCCACCGCCTCCTGGCTGGGTTTCAAATTCCTCGACCTGCGCGTGAGCGACCTGAGCCAAGCAGAGCCCAACGCGACGGCCCCCGACCCGGACGTCGGCATCCTGCACTACAAGTACATCCCCAAAACCGGTGCGTGGGGCACCCCCGATGTCGCCTACCCGGTCTACACCCCGTCCACCGGCTCCAATGAAAGGGACCTGGAACACTGGAGCGGCCAGGGCACTGTCCAATTCCACCGCGCCGCCTGGGAAGACATGCCCACGCAATACAATATCGTCAACGCCTTTGCCGACTTGCCCATCGTCGAATACCGCGGCGCCAGCGTCAGCAAATCCGTCGGCGCTAAAGATCTGCGCGATCAGCGCATACTCCGCTGAGTGGCCCCGTGACCCCCGAACAACGCTACCTCTTCGACCTCCACGGCTACCTGCTGGTCCCCGATGTGCTCGCAGCCGACGAACTCGCCGCCGCTCGCGCCGCCATCGACCGCTATATCGCCACCCCCGACGCCGAATTGCCCGAGGGCTTTTCGCGCTCCGAAGACGGCAAGAACTACGCCAATGGCTTCGCCTTCGACAAAGCGCTCGAATCCATCGTCGTCCANCCGAAATTGTGGCCCATTATNAAGGAATTCACCCACGACCGCCCGGCCTTCTCGCGCGGGACGCTCTTAGTTGATACCCACCAGCACGAGCCGCTCGGGCTGCACTGCGCGCGCGAGGATTTTGGCTGGCAGAGCACCCGCTACGACACCCGCGAGGGCCGCATCTACTGCGACGACTTCGTCATATTTCCCTACTTCGACGATGTCGATCCCGGCGACGGTGGCCTGCTGGTTGTACCTGGCTCACACAAAGCGGCTTTCGACCGGCCGCCCGGATTATTTGGCGGTGGTGAAATATCCGCACTGGAGGACCTGCCCTCAGGCGTGGTCAACGTCACCCCCAGAGCCGGCGATGCCGTCGTCATGACCGAAATGCTCGCCCACGCCACCCTGCAGTGGCAGCCCACCGACCGCATGCGCCGCACCCTGGTCATGCGCTACCGGCCGCAGTTCAAGGGCCAGCCGCACGAGATGCCGGATTCGGTGCTGGCACGTCTGTCGCCCGAGATCCGCGAGTTGATGGCCCCGGCCCACTACACCCATGTCAAAGACATCTCCAGGCTCGACGTGGTAACCCTCACTTGAGATTGAGCNGTACGGAGAAGATCTCGTCATCGCAAGCCACGTAGAGTCTATCGCCGCCCAGNGCACAGCTGCGCGGCGCTTTGGGCGTAAAACGAATCGGCAGCTCTGGNAAGTTGACGACCCCCAGCAGTTCGCCCGTGGCGGCGAAGACCTGCACGCCGAAACGCGTAGCCACATAGAGCCTGCCCGCCGCGTCGACCGCCATCTCCTCGGCCTGGCAATCAACCCGCTTTTCCAACGCCTCGGCGCCGTAGCGTCCGTCGGCGCGAAATAGTTCGGCAAAGGCTCGGCNCTGCGCCAGCGAGCCGTCGGCTGCCACAGCCATCGCCCACACCGCGGTATCNCCTGCGGCAGTGGCGAATAACACGCCGTCTCCCAGGGCCAGCCCTTTAACCTGCAGGGTCGAATCGGCAAATGCCGGACGAATCGCACCGCCCGCAGCGCGATAATACACCGCCCCCAGCTGGCTCTCGCCCGCCCCGGAGCGCCAGGTCGTAAAATACAGCCCGCCGCTGGCGTCGGCGACCAGATCCTGCGGCATGCCCCGCTCTGCCGAGCTATCGACCAGCGTCGCGGCGACCCGGCCCTGGGCATCCAGCGCCATAATCCGCCCACTCGCCGGCTCGATGGCCGCCAGCTTCCCGCCGGGCAATGCCGCCAGGACACTCGGCGCCAACGCCAGCGCTAATTGCCGCGTCTGGCCATCGGCGGTCCGCACGTTGAGACTGCTGTCGCCATAGGTGTAGTAGAGCGCATTTTCCGCATAGGCGAGTCGCGCTATTGCCGACTCGCCAAAGGCCAGGAGATCGAGATTCGCGGGCAGGGCCGCGGTCACCCTCTCGGACGGTCCCGGCACCACCGCGCGCAATTGTTGCTGCCGGTCGAGCAGCATGTGCGAATAGGACGAGCGCGGCAAATCGCCAACCAGCAGCAGCNCGTGCAATCCCAGCAGTGCCGCCACCGCCAGGCGACCCGACTTGCGGATCAGGTACTGACTGATCGCATAACTGAGCAGCGCCGTGCCCGCGAAAGCTATCGAGACCTTGACCGCTGTCGGCGCATCCCAGGTCAGCATCAGCAGCCGCAAAACGAGAATGATGGGATAGTGAATCAGATAGATATAGTAAGAATTGGCCGCCAGATGGGCGTTGAGCCTCGACGGCTTGTTCATGTAGCGATGTGTCAGTCCCACACCGGCTACCATCACCATCATCCCCAGGAAGGCCTCGCCCAACAGCCCGGCGAACACAATCAACGGCTGCGGCGCGATATCCTGCGCCAGGAAGTACAGCGCCGCCGCGGCCCCGCCCGCCAACACCAGCCCCCCCAGCAANACCCCGAAATGTCGCCAGCCCGGAACCTGCCCAGCGACGAACCAGTTCCGCTGTCGCGCGTAGAGACCCAGGGCGAAGAACCCGCCATAGGTCGAGAAAGCAGCCGGCGAGACCTGCACGAACAGTGCAAACACGCCACTGGGTATCTGCAGTAGGACGAAGAGCGCCTTGCAGCAGGCGATGGCCAGCGCCGTAAAGACCAGCACCTTCAGCATTGACCACGGCGCGGGCGGATCGGGACGCGGCGCCGGGGCCCATTTCTTCCACGCGGCGCGACCGATGACCAGCAGTGCAAACAACTGCAGCAACACCGAGGTAAACCAGAAGTGCATCTGGTGGAATTGCGGGTTGACCACGAAGGCNATCGGGGTGATCCAGTCGCTGAAGCCGCTCATTATAAAGGCCGGCCAGAANTCGGCATAGCGGCCCGAGTCCAGCCNGTTGAACGACTGGCTGTAATAGCCGAGAAAGGGCATCAGCGGCCCGACCAGAAAAATGCACAGCACCCACGGCACCCCCAGCCTTATGACCTTGTGTTTGCAAAAACTGACGCCGCCGCGGCCCACCAGCGAAGGCATGGCAAAATATCCGGCGATAAAGAACAGCAGCGGCATGCGGCGGATGGACGTGATGATCCCGTGCATGATCGCGAAAAAACCGCCGGCCTGCGTCTCGTGGTAGTACTCGGGCCAGCCCGAATAGCCGGCTGAGACGTGGAATAGCATAACGAAGAGAACGATTAGGTAGCGCAGGTTGTCGAGAAAGAGCAGGCGCTGCGGGGACTGCACGAGCATGGGGTTTCTTCCCTNGTTTGCGGGNTCGCGCTGGCTTGCCGGGCATAGTCAAAGTTGTTTATACTGGACGCGCACGCAAACCATATCGCTAGCTGGAGCGCCCGCTAATGCAGACAACTGTCACCCAGATCCCCCTTCTCAGCACCGACCAGATCGCCCAATTCAAGCGCGACGGCTATCTCATCCTNCCCGGTGCACTCGACCCCGCGCTCTGCGCCCGCATCCGCGACCAGATGTGGGAGACCATTGCGATCCACATGCCCCGCTGGCACCGCGACGACCCCGAGACCTGGACCCCCGCCACCGACGCGGAAACAGAGCGCTTTATGGCGCAACGGCCCGCAAACGGCGGCGATCCCTACTTCTACTGCACGGGCCACCGCTTCTACGTCCGCAACGGCACCGAAAACCTGATGCTCGACGCCGCCCCGCGCGCCCTGTGGAATATAGCCGAGCAGCTCCTCGGCAAGGGTACTGTCGTCTGGCCCGCCGGNCACGACGAAGAGGNCTTTGCCACCGGCCCCTGCTTCATGTGCGACGACGCCGTCGGCGGACTCGGCAGTCACCTCGGCGCAGCAGTTGAGAACTATCCCCAAAAGGGCTCTTTCACCACCGAGCCGGCGCTGCGCCTGCCCCGCACCGGCCCGGTCTGGCTCAACGGCCAGGGCTCGCGCGGCCTCTACTGCACCCTGCCCAACAGTCCCGACCCCGGCCCCGACTATCGCGGCTCGCATTCCGACGGCGCCTGCTACGGCCGCTTCCGCGTGCAATTTGCCGCCTATCTCGACGACCTGCCGCCGGCCGGCGGCGGCNTCACCGTCTGGCCCGGCAGCCATATACCGATCTGGGAAGGGCAGTGGGCGGCGTTCAAAGAGGGCGAGAAACACACCGACAAACACCTNGANGTGCGCAAGGCCGGCGGCTATGCCGACCCGGCCATCTTGCGCGCCAGGGCCGAAACCGAGCCCGTCGATACCTACGGCTCNGCCGGCACCGTGGTCTTGTGGCACACCAAAATCCTGCACATGGCGGGCCAGAACACCACCCGTGATGTCATCCGCCAGGCCACGATCTACGGCTATTTGAAAACGCCTGCAGCGGTCCCCGACGACCTGGCGGCCGACGACGCGGGCGCGGGCATCTGGCGCGACTGGTCCGACGAAGTGAAGGCCGTCTGAGTTGAGCGACGATTTCACCCAGGCCTTTGAGCNCCTCTGGGTCGCCCTGCGCGCCCGCTGGTGCGACAGCCACGACCTCGACGGCGCGCTGGCCTTTACGCACGACCAGGTCAAGATCCCCTTNTTCCACCGCATCGTGCAGGTCAATTGCGCCGAAGTCGATCGCCTGATCGACGACGCCCTCTCGCTCTATCGCGAGAAAGACTACGACTGCATCTTTACCCTTTCACCCTTAGACCGCCCCACCGACCTCGGCCAGCGCCTACAACAGCGCGGCTTCACCGCGGGAGCGCTCGCCTCGGCCATGGTCCATGCCCCCACAGCCACGCCTGCCATTAATGGCGCTATCCGCGTCGAGCTTGCAGATGAAGGGGAATACGACGTCTGGAACGACGTCTCCTGCCGCAGCTTCGAGCATCCGCCAGCAATGGGCGAGATCGGGCGCAGCGCCCTTTTACAACCGGACGTGCGCCGCTACCTCGCCCGCGTCGACAGCGCCCCGGCCGGCGCGGCGCTGTTGTGCTCACAGGGCGGGCTGGGCTATATCGATCTGGTGGGTACGCTGTGCGAATTTCGCCGGCAGGGCGTAGCCTCGGCCCTGGTACTGCAAGCCGTCGCCGACTCAGTCGCGCTGGGCAATCGCTGGACNGCTTTGGAAACGATAACCGGCAGCGCCCCCGAGCGCCTTTACCAGCGCCTGGGCTTTCGCACCGCCTACAACCGGCACCGCTATATAATGGATCCCGCTTAGAACTCCGCGCTCTTGGGCGCGCGCGGGAAGGGGATCACGTCGCGGATNTTGGTCATCCCGGTGACAAACATCACNAACCGCTCAAAGCCGAGGCCAAAGCCCGCGTGGATCACCGACCCCAGGCGTCGAGTCTGCAAATACCACCAGACCTCCTCCTCCGGCACCCCGAATTTCTCGCAGCGCTCCTGCAACACCTCCAGCCGCTCCTCGCGCTGCGACCCACCCATAATTTCGCCGACACCCGGAAAGAGAATATCCATCGCCGCGACCGTTTCGCGNCCCTGCTCGTCCGGGTCGTTCAAGCGCATATAGAAAGCCTTGATCGCCGCNGGATAATCGACCAGGATCACCGGCTTCTTGCAGTGCTTCTCCACCAGATAGCGCTCGTGCTCACTCTGCAGGTCACCTCCCCACTCGATCGGATATTCAAACCGGCCCCGCTTGTAGGGCTTCGAGCGCAGCAGGATCTCGACGGCCTCGGTATAGGTCATGCGCTCGAACTCGTTGTCGATGACGAAAGCCAGTCGCTCGCGCAGCGGCATGTCGTTGCGCTCGACNTTGGGCTTGCGCTTGTCCTCGTCGACCTCGCGCTCGTGCAGGAAATCCAAATCCGCGGCGCAGTGGTCGAGCGCGTACTGTACGCAGTACTGCAAGAAATCCTCGCCCAGGTCCATATTGTCGCGCAGATCGTTGAAGGCGACCTCTGGCTCTATCATCCAGAATTCGGCTAAATGCCGGGAAGTGTTGGAATTCTCGGCGCGAAAGGTCGGGCCAAAGGTGTAGACCTGCCCCAGTGCCANAGCCCCCATCTCGGCCTCGAGCTGGCCCGACACCGTGAGGCTGGTTTCGCGGCCGAAGAAATCTTCGCCATAATCGACGGCGCCATCNGCGTCGCGCGGCGTTTGGTCGAAGGGCAGGGTCGTCACCCGGAACATCTCGCCCGCCCCCTCGGCGTCCGAGCCGGTNATGATCGGCGTGTGCAAATAGAAGTAGCCGCGGTCGTTGAAATACTGGTGCACGGCAAACGCCAGCGCGTGGCGNATGCGGAACACNGCCCCGAATAAATTGGTGCGAAACCTCAGATGCGCCTGCTCGCGCAAGACCTCCAGGCTATGGCGCTTCGGCTGTAGGATTGTCTCCTGCACGTCGTCGGGATGCGCTGGCCCCAGCACGGCGAGCGCNTCGACCAGAATCTCGACCGCTTGGCCGGCCCCCTGCGACTCGACCACCTCGCCGCTAATCGCCACCCCCGCCCCGGTCGTCACCTCGCGGANCAGGGCCTCGTCGAAATTTGCGACATCGACCACCGCCTGCAAATTAGCCAGCGCCGAGCCGTCGTTTATGATCAAGAAGCGATTCTGGCGGAAGGCCTTGACCCAGCCCTTGACCGCGACTCTCTGGCCTATCAGCTCGCCGTTCAATACATCGAGTACGCGCGTTCGATCCATTGGTTTTTCCCCGTTGAATATCCAATCCATAAATGAGGGGCAAGAAAGAAAATACGCAACCCCACNAGCGGAATTGGCGTCGCCACAAGCGGCGTTTTAGTTTTTGGCCGACGCCCCTAACCCCACGGTGCTACTTATGGACGATTTACAAGACCCGCGCCCNGCCCGTCCCGCAGAGCGGGACGACCTGCTGGCGACAATCAACTATATTTTCCGCACCTCGCAGGGCCGACCGGCTTCGATCGCCGCGGACTATCCCCATGTCTATGCCCCCACCAACCTCGAAAATNTCATCGTCGTNACGGCGGGCGACAAAATCGTNAGCTCTGCCGGAGTCTGGCCCTGCGATATCCGCGTCGGCCAGGCCAGCTTGCGGGTGGGNGGCATCAATGCCGTCGGCACGCTGNCCGCCTGCCGCACAAAGGGCCTGGGGACAAAAGTCATGGCGGCNGCCCACCNACAGATGCGCNATCTCGGCTGTCACGTCGGCCTACTCAGNACCGGCATCTACAACTGGTACCGCGGCATGGGCTGGGAACGCGCTGGCGTCCAGCGCACCTATCGCCTCGACCGCCCAACCATCGCTCTGCTGCCGACCCTGCCGGCCAACTGCGCCGCGGAGCCATTAGCCGCGGACGACACCGCCGATATACTCGCCATCCACCACGCCGACGAGTTGGGTGCCCTGCGCACGCCCGAGCTTTTCGACCAATTAGTACAGGCCAAGAAAATTGCCGCGGGCATGGTCGCCCGCCAGGACGGCCGGGTGGCCGCCTATCTGCTGATTAAGGAACGGATGGTGGTAGAGTGGGGCGGGGCAGCGGATCTCGTCGCCGGCCTGGTGCGCGCGTGGTTTGCGCGCTTAGACGATCCCGGCGCCAGGACCTCCGACCGCGACGCCGATCTGGTGACCGATATCGCCCTGCAGACCTTCGGGGCCGCCACTCCGCTGCAGGATCTGCTCGACGCCCGGCATATCCCCTGCGCCCTGGACTACGCGGGCATGCTGCTGGTGGTCGATCCGGCGGGTGTGCTGGAAGCTTTTGGCCGCACCGACATTGCCATCACCCAGAGTGGCGAGACCTTCCGCCTGCAATGCGGCGCACAGACCGGCACCTTTACCCGCTGCGAACTCGCCAAACTGTTTTTCGGCCCCGAGCGCCTCGCCCCCTTTGCTCAACACCTGCTGCCGCTGCCCTTCTGGCAGTGGCCGCTGGAGCGCGTTTGAATCGGCCAGCGCGCTACAATTCGGCCGGATACTCCGAATCCGGCCCCGCTCCCAGCGGATAGTAGGCGAAAATAAACCGCAATTCGCCCCGACTCGCGGCTGTGCAGCGCGATATGGCAGCCGTCCCGCGCAGGCTACTGGTCAGCGATACACCTGTGATCGGTGGCCGAGCTTTACGACCCAGACGACCAATTCGGCAGCTTCGAGCACGGTCTGCGTGACAACATCGTTGACTAGCTCCGCAATAGAGCAGAACGGGCCAACGCAGTGGGTTTCAGCCGCGGCACCTTGTGGATATCGGTATCGAAGTCGATCGTGCTGTATTTGGCTTCGGTCATAATATCAACCTGACGTTATGACGTTATAACATCAAGACGTCTATACTTCGATAATCTCCCGCGGCGTCTCGTAGCCCCCGGTAACATGCGCCTGCAGCCACTCAGGTGAATCGTTGCGCGGCAGCGTCAGCGCCGGCGCGCCCTTGCAACTCAAGCGATACAACAGCCGCGCGTCGTCGATCGACTGTATATTCGACTTGCACGGCGGCGAGTTGTGCAAGGTCATATAATTGTCCCAGATCGTCACGTCGCCGGCCACGTGCAGATGATCGTAGCGAAATTTCGGCTGTAATACGTGCGCCTCGAGCCGATCGAGAAAAACCCGCGAAGCCTCCATTGTCATCCCGTCCACCTCGACCGCCGGCCGCACCCTCGGCCGCGACGCCCAGATCGGGCTGTGCAGCGACTTGAGGCCCGAGCACGCATTGGTGCGCACCAGCGGCGCCAGCCAGCCCTCGTCGCCTTCGTTCAAACGCCGCCGCAGCTGTACCTTTTCCAGCTCCTCCTGCTCCCTCTTCGGCAACGCCGCAAAGGCCGCCGCGGTATCGGCGTAGGCCGTCTCGCCATTGAGGGGCAAAATTCTGCGCAAGCGCGTCAATTCCTCGTCCGAGCCGTCGAAATAGCCACCCCCGCCACCCGGATTCTCAACCCAGGTCCCAGCCGGCGTATCGCGCGGCAAGGGCGCGTGGTGCGCCAAAAACATCGACACGTAAATCGGCAGCCGTTCGTACTCGATATCCGTGTGCCACGAGCCGCCACCGCCCACCCGCGGCTCCCCTGTGCCCAGCTCGCCGCGAAAATTCGCCGCCACCAGCACCGTCGGCGACTCGTGCGGCAAGCACTGCAACTGCCCGGGAAAGGTCTTATCGACGGCAGCCACCGACCGCTTTTCGTAGGGGATCCACTCGATTGCGCCATCGCTGGCGCCGTTTTGCTGCGCCGGCTTGCCCCCGCGCATGAAGTTGTTCGGATGCGGCACCGGCGCGCCCCAGTGGTTGGCAAAGCGCTCAAAATGCGCCAGCGAGAAGCGCGATAAATCCTGTCCGGCGATGCAGACGATCCGATAGTGGGCCAGCGCCTCGAGCAGCAAACCCGCCTGCTCTGCGCTCAACGGTGCACACAGATCAATACCCGTAAAGCGCAGCACCGCGCCGCTTGTAGCCAGCGGCCCTGCAACGCGCGCCTCCGTCCCGAACAACGCGGCCAACCGCGCTTCCATGTCCTTCATCAAATGCCTCCGGCAATAACGCCATAGGGATCGACGCGCACCCCATCGTTCAGTCCCTCGATCAAAGGCCGCAATTCGGTCGATGCCCGCGCCACCACCTCCGCCGGCCACTCCGACACTTCGCCCATCGGCGCGGCCCAGCCCGCGCGGTAGGACAAAAATACGCTCGGCCGCGGCCGCCCCGATTGCATCACCCCGCCGGCGTGCATCGTGCGATTGTGGAACATCACCGCATCGCCGGCCTTGCACAGCACCATGCGCGCGTCGTCGGCGTGGTGCTCAAAATTGCCTCGCGCATCGACCCAGGGCAACCGGTGGCTGCCCGGTACCACCCACAGCGGGCCTTCGTCGATGTCCAGATCGATCAGATAGTGGCCGACATTGACCCAGGCCGCGCAACTATTGCGGAAGTCGCCGTGGCCCGGGGCACCAGGGTCGTAGTCGCGGTGCAGGATCTGCCGGCCCCGCTCCCTGGTCTCCTCGTTGATCTCGCGCCACTCGGCGTAAACCGACTTGAAGAATCGAATATCCTCGCCATAGCAGCGGCGTATCGCTGCCAGCAGCCGGGGCTGGGTGATCATCTCCTCCTGCGCCGGCCCCGGCCAGCGCTCGATCCAGTCGTAGCGATTCTCGCCCTCCTCCTCGGCGATAATGCGCTCGATATGCTCGGGCGTGACGATGCCCGGCAATAGCACAAAGCCCCACTCGGCGAAATACCGCTGCTGCTGCTCCGGCGACATCTCGACGAAGGGCGGGCGGTCCAGCACTTTGTCGTTCACGCAGCCACTTCCTCCTCTGGCGGTTGCACTTCCCACCAGCAGTCGTAGTCCAGTTGCAGGCGCTCGGGCAGTGCGTCGCACATGGCGTAGTTGAGCAGCGGATCCGAGGCCAGATACTCCGCAAACGCCGGCTCGCCGTATTCGGGCGCCAGCACGCCTTCGATATTGCCAGTTCCCTCATCGTTGGGCGTGCCGTCACCGACCTTGACCCCGTCCTCCGCGACCACCACCGCGCCCGCGTGATGCTTATCGGCGGCTCGCTGCCCCGCCACCGGCAGTTCCTCCAGCATATTTGGGTCCACCGCGTCGTCGGCGATGAAAAATCCCTGCTCGGCATATGGCGACCGCTGTGCATCGGCAAGCATAGACCCTCCTTTGTAATCACCTATCGCGCTGGAATTTGCGACCGTGCCAGGTTTCGGTCAATAGAGCATTCGACCCGGCGGCCAGCCAGCCCTGTATCAACCTCACGCAACGCATCCACCGCTTCGAATTGGAGAGCCAGCCCTAGTTGCCCGACCTTCCTCCGCGACCCTCTCACCCGCTATCTCGTCGCCGTCTAGCGCCTGCCGCTTAGATATACCCGGGCGACGCCAACAAATCGATCTGGTCCTCCAGCCGCTCCAGCACGTGCTCGGGATAGATCGACATCCGCTGAAAGGGCAAATTATCGCGGCCGATGGCCGGCATATAATTGAAAAACACCGAGCGGCGGATCGTCTCATTGATCACCGGATAGGCGTTGTGGGTCATACCTTCGGAGAAAATCACCACGTCGCCCGGGGCCGCCAGCACCGGCACCGCCATGGGGTTTTTGCTGGCGTCGGACATATCGAAGGGACAGGAGAAATTGGCCTTGTGGCTGCCAGGAATCGCCGCGAAGGGCCCGTTTTCCACTTTCGTCATATCCGACAGAATCACCACGCTCTTGGTGCTCTTGCAGGCGAAGCGCCCGTTGGTGTGGTCGTAAGCGTAGTAGATATCGCGATCGACCGGATAGCCGCCATTGTGTAGACCGCCGCCCGCGCAGGGACCGATTTTTTCGATATAATACGTCGCCGAAATAAACACCGACCCGCCGGCCAGTTCGGTGTGGATCGCCCTGAGCACCGGGTCGCGCACCATCAGATCGAATTTGTCGGTGCCGCACAGCGCGTGGTCCACCCGCCCCACGCCGCCAGTCTCCGGGTGCGGACGCCGATCCGGCCGGTGCCCGCCCTGCCAGAATTCGTGTTCGGGATCTTTCATCGCCGCCGCCAGATAATAGCTGGCGACCCCGAGCCTGCCATAGGTCTCGTAGTCGATCGGTATCGCCTGCAACTCGTCGATGCCAGCGTGGAGTTCTGCGACGGCTTGCTCGTCGTAGTGACCCTTGAGGACGATATAGCCCTGCAGGTCGAATTCGTATTTCTGTTCGGGGGTCAGTTCGTGGGACATGGACTCTCCTTCACTCCGCTACGGCCATTTTGGGGAAGGGAAAAATAATCTCGCTCGGGTCCGCCCTCAAGCACTCTAGTTGACACCCCCCGTCCCGTCCAGTACAATGCCAGCGCGATGGATCTCGACCAGATCAAATGGCAATACCACGCCGACGGCTACTTCGTCGTCGATGACATAGCCCCCGCGCTGCTCGACCCGCTGGAGCAAGCCGCACTGCGCGTGGTCGCCAAGGCCCGCGCGGGCAAGGTCGATCTCAAACGGGGCCAAACCGTCTTCTCGAACCACAAACTGATCCACCGCAGCCGCAAGCATGCAGATAGGGCCCGCCGCCTCAGCATCGCCGGCTGCCTCAAGGCCTACGATCCCGCTGGCAGCGACGATTACGCCAGCGACCTCTGGCGCTGGCGCCGAGCCGACAACCTGCGCGACTTCCTTCCCGCCACACTCCAGCTCTTCTACAACCGCTGGCGCAGCCTCAAGCCGCCAGCATCCACCTGAGAGAAAGCACTCCGGCATGAGCAGCACCAATTCGCAGATCCACATCAGCGACCTCCACGCCAAAATCGACCACCTCGAGCGCGAGCTGCGCCAGACCCGCGAATTCCTAGCGCGCGAGACCCACGACTCCGCCGCCGTCAGTGCCGAGCTCGCCCGCACCCGCGCCTACGCCTTTGCCGGCGCCGGCGGCGAAGAATCCGTCGCCGCCGCCGCCGAATCGCTGGCCCGCTACGGCTTCTGCGTCATCGACAACGTCATCCCAACCGGTGAAGTCGATGCCATCCGCGACGAAATCGTCGCCGCGCAGGAGCAAATCGCCGACAATATCGCCGCCATCCGCGCGCTCAAAGAACGCGGCGACCTCGACCCGCCACAAGCACTGGCCGCAGCGACCGCGCACGGCGTCGAGCTACGCCCAGTGCGCCGCGCCGGCCACCCGCCCAAACCGCCCAACGACATCGTCTGGATGCCTCAATACGCGCAGCACCTAGCCCACCCGACCGTCACCGCCGTCGCCCGCCGCGTGCTCGACGACCACCTGCGCATCGCCCAGCTGCACCCCCGCAATATCGCCACCGACCAGGACGGCGTTCCCGGCGGCTTCGGCGCGCCGCAATACCGCGGCCGGGCCGACACCCGCGAGTGGCACACCGACTGGCCGCACGACCTGTCCGCCTACGGTCGCGACGATCCCAACGAAAACGTCGGCTGCATCCGCCAGCCCTTCCCCAACGTGGCGATGTGCCTGGTGATGATCTGGTACCTAACCGATGTGGACGAGAACTCGGGCGGCACCTGGATCGTGCCCGGCTCGCACCGGGACCCGCGCAACCCGCGCGGGCCGCACGACAATATCTCGGTCACCGCACCGATCCCCGGCGATATGCAGGTCTCGGCTCCCAAGGGTTCGGTCTATATCCAGGACTCGCGCTGCTGGCACGCCTCAGCCATGCACAACCCCAGCGGCCGCGCGCGGGTGGCGGTCGTCAATCGCTGGTGCCCCTGGTGGCTATCGGTCGACGACTACGCTCCCGGCGACCGCTACAGCGTCAACACCATCTGCCGCCCGCTGTCGCACGCCGAGTTCAAGGCTCTGCCCGCAGATCTCCAGCCGCTGATGCGCCACCTCTGTCCAGATGAAAGAGATACCCTGCAGCCGCAGGTCTTAGCGCGAGCCGGAGCGGCCGGCGAGAGAAACCAGGCGGGTTTCCGGCAATTGGAGCAAGACCCGGACTCACTGGCTCAGGCCAACGCGCATATCCGCGTGCCGGTGCGGCCGATGGATTGAAGGTATGACCCAACACTTGGCGCACCACGACAAACTTTAGTCTCCTGACGCCTGGGCACCGACAAGAGTTGGGCTGTAGACCAGCAGCTGCCTGATCAAGGCGGCTCCGCGATTACGAGCCGCTGATTGGCCGCGATCGGCCCCGCCAGCAGCTGCCGCTGCCCGGACGGCCAGCGCACCTCCAGGCTGTCGACCATTTCGGCGCCATCCAGTCCAAAGTAGAGTGGCAGCAGGCTCTGCGACAAATAGCCCGAGCGCCCATCGCGCACCTGGCTCAGCGCACGCGCACCGACCCGCAGCCGCACCACCGCCCCCAACCCAGCGCGATTCGACCGCGAGCCCACCAGGTCCACCAACATATAGCGCAATGCCGGACGGCGCTGCGCCAAATCGCTGAGCAGCACCATCGGCTCAGAGTTGAAGTCATTGGTCACCACGTCGAGATCGCCGTCCCCGTCTATATCCAATAGCACTGAAGAACGCGACCCTCGCGCGCCATAGACGGCGACGGTTGCAAATTCCCCACCACAGTGCTTGTGCCTCCGATCGGCGCCAGCGCAGTCGAGCACAAAAAAGCGCGTGCTGGTCCGGCGCCGCGGCTCGACCCCCAGCGCGAACTCCGCATCGATCAAACGCCGGCCGCGGTCGTTCAGCAGCAGCGAATTCACCCCATAGCGAAAGGGATAATTCATGCTCCCGGTGACAAAGACATCTTCCCAGCCGTCGGCGTTGAGGTCGCCGGTGCTCAAGCCCCAGGGCCAGTAGGTCTCGGCGCCAATGGCAGTGGAAATTTCGTCGCTGCCGTCCAACCCCCGGTAAAAGGCATTGCCGAAAATGCTCAAACCCCCGCTCTGCAAGAAATCCTCGCTATATGCCACCGCCGACTTCTCTTTCTCTTCGTCCCAGGCTACCGCCGCACTCATATCGGAGTGCATATCGGTGATATAGAGGTCAAAGCGCCCGTCGTTATCCCAATCGAAAACTTGCGCCCCCATCGAGCCCCAGGGCGTGCGAGGAAAAGCCGCCCGGCTCTTGCGAATAAAGCGCCGTCCCTGCTCGTTCTCGTAATACTGATCGTGCCCCTGCATATTCAAAACATAGATATCCAGCCAGCCGTCCCCATTGGCGTCGAAGATACTGGCGTCACCCGCCCAGCTCGAATCGACGAAGCCCGTCGCGGTCGATGCATCGACAAAGCGATTGTCTCCCAGATTGCGGTACAAAATACTGGCCTCGCCCAGCTCGGGTCGCAAATGCAGCGCAAACGCCCGCTCGCGCCCCGGATAGTAGGCGGGGCCGACGCTATTGGCGACTGTCTCTTCGCGCGTATATGCGCCGACATTGTTCAACAATAGATCCACCAGTCCATCGCGGTCGTAGTCGAAAAATACGCCGGCGGAAGAATGGCCCCGATACCCCAGCCCGGATCCCTCTGTGATATCCGCAAAATACCCCATTCCGTCGTTGGCCAAGAGCACATTGCCCCCGCGCACCGAGGTGACGTAGAGGTCGGCATCGCCGTCGTTGTCGATATCGGCGAAAGACGCCGCCACGCAGATCCGATCCGCCAGCGCCAGCGCCGGCGTGGTCCAGTCCTCAAATCGGCCCGCTCCCGCATTGCGCCACATCCCGTTGGGACCAGCCTGATTGGCAAAGTAGAGATCGGGCCACCCGTCGCCGTCGATATCCGCCGCGGCCAAGCCATTGCCGTGGTCGTAGTGGTCGGGCAGGTAGTTTTTGCCCGAGTCATCGACGATGCGATGCACAAAATCCAGGCCGCTTTCCGCATAGCGGTCTACAAAGGCGAAATCGCGGAAGACATCTGCGGCGGCAAGATCGGCGAACTGGACCGCGCGCCGCTCTTCCAGCCACGGCGGCTTGAGGATCTCCGGGGGGATGTGCAGCGGTTTGGGCGGCAGGGCGAGGTCGGGCGTATCCGCGGGCGGAGGCGCACCGAGCAGCACCGGCAGGATCGACAACGCGACGATCAGCGCCGAGGCGACTACGACGACTAGGATTTTCTTGCCTATGGGCACGACCTCGACGCCAGACTACCAGTTTTTCGGCCAGGCAAAGTGCTCGTCGATAGGCTCCACGTGCGCCATTGGTGCGTTGGGCTCGATATTAAACAGCGCGTCCAGCACTTCCAACCCGTGCTGGTACGATTTCGTCTCCTTGGCCTCCAGCACGCCGTAGAGCATCATCGACTTATCCCCTGTCAACACCGCTTCCAACGTGCGCTCCATGTCGAGCCAGTCTGGATAGATACACTCGAGCATGATCTTTCGCGGCAACGGCGGCACCCGCAAGGGCTGTATCCCCTTCTTATTGACGATCGCCGGTACTTCCACCGCCACATCATCGGGGATCCCCGGCAGCACACCGTTGTTGGGAACGTTGACCTGGAACTGCCCTTCCACATTATTGACCAGGCCGTTCATGATCGGGATATGCTGCTCGGGGGTCATCTCGTCCCCGAACAACTCGACGGGGCGTACCTTCTCGTCGTAGGCCGCCGCCCGCATCTGCTCGTATTTCTCAGCCTTCCTCTCCAGCACTTTGTCGCGACCAGTCGGGGTATCCTTGCTGCCGTTGGGATCGTACCAGTGCGCCCGCGCCTCCAAACCCGTGTGATACCACCAGCCGCCCCTGCGCGGCGTATCGCCGACCGGCATCAGACCGTACATCTTGTACTGGTGTACGGCAGCGCGCGACATCTGTGTGGGAATCGCCATCTCCTCCGCCGCCAGCTTTTCCCAATACGCCTCGCTCTCCTCGGCGATCCACCGATCCAACTTCGGGTACATGTCTTCGTTGCAATAGATAAAATCCGTCAGCCAGATATTGTGGTTCAACCCGGGAGCCTGCCAGGTCACCGACTCGGGATCCAGACCCAACACCCGCGCCACCCCCGCATAGCCGTAGTGGCCGTGGCACAGCCCGCAGACCTGGATATTGGTCTCGCGCGTCATCAGCGTGGTGCCATCAAAGACCGGATTGCCTGCCAACAACACCCAGGCCTGCGGGCAAAACCGCTCCATATCCCGGGCCACATCGAGCATCAATTGCAGGTTGTAGTATTCGGGCATGCCCGTCTGGTCGTAGAAATAACCGAGATCAGCCGTCATATGGCGACGACGTTGCATGAAGTACTCGTTGTGAGTCACCGTCGCCGTGTTGATCACAAAATCGGCGCCCCGCAGCGCGACTTCCCGCTCGGTCGTCTTCTCGAAGGTCAAATCAGCGCCCAAATCCTCGGCATAGCGCCGCCCGAGCGCATAAATCACATCGAGGACTTCGCCGTTGATATCCATAAAACAGACGTGGCTGCCGTTTAATTCCTTCGTCAGGCACAGGTCCTTGACCAGCCCGAGCGAAAAAACCACGCTGCCGGCACCGAATATTGTCACCTTATTGTCCATCGCGCGTTCCCCTCTATGCTATTTCAAGTCCATCTCGATCCACCGAGCGACGAGTCGGCGGATACGCGGATCGTCGCTTTGCAGAAACTCGTCGCTAAACACCCGTTGCAGCGGACTGTACTGCAACTCTCCGCCATGGCGCAATACCCCTTCGTAATTCTGCACCATCATTTCGACATCGTCGTCTGTCTTCGGCTCCTGGGCGAAATTCACCGCGATATGGCGGCGCCCGACCGCGCCGCCGACCGACGCGTGCCAGGTGTTCATATCGGCGAAGATCACGTCGCCGGGCTGCGTTTCGACCGGAAGACAGGGAATCTCCGCATCGGCCAAGCCGAACTTGGCGCAGGGCTTGAGCTCTTCGTGGAAGGGCAAGCGGTGCGATCCGGGAATGACCCGCAGACAACCCGTTTCCGCTGTCAACGGGTCGAGGTATAGCGAGACCTTCATCGGCCTACAGGCAAGTCTGCTACCGTCCGGGTGCCAATCGGTATCACCGACATATTTATTGCCCTCCGAGCACAGCCATATAAAGCCCTCCCCCAAAAGCGCCTCGACCGTGTTGTAAATCCGGTCGTCCGCCACCATATCCGTGAACATAGGATCCAACTCGGCGAACCGGTACAGCGATTGGCGACTCTCGCCTGGAAAGGGGATACCACCCCGATCCTCAGCCAGCATCTCGTCGAACCGCGTGCTGAACGCCGCCATTTCCTCCTGGTCGAATACCTGCCGCAAAACCAAAAAACCGAAGGTCTGGAAATAGGCGATTTGCCCGTCCGTTATCTCGTGCATCACGTGTAGTCCTCCTAGCGCATTATAGAAGTGTCAAGTTATACAATGAGACAAATACCGTTGAATAACCTCTTCGCTATATTCAGGTTGCCATTGCTCATTATTCAGAGAACCTGCATCTCGGCGTCCGGGTCCGCCTCGGGAGCAATATCCGTAAAAGCGATCGATAAGGTAAACGCTGTCTCGTCGTAGGCATCGACCCAGTGCGGTGCCCGGCACGGACTCCAGATCGCATCTCCNGGGCCCAGTTCATAGCTCCGAATATCGTCCGCAGTCAATTCCGCCGGTCGAACCATCGCCTCGCGCCCCAGATCCGCAACGTCTTCAGGACACCAGCGCAACGGATCGTGCAGACTTTGAAAGCGCTTNCGCCCATAGAGCTGTACGATCAGAACGCTCGACGGATCCCAATGGTAGTTGGTCGAAGAACCGGGGCCACTCAGGAAGAGGATCGGATAGACCCGCTGCCAACTCAAACCCTGCCCTTTCCACAACTCGACCAACGGCAGATAAACCTCTTGAATCACCTCCGCAAGTGCACCGCCCTCTCCGCGTAAAGGGCCCAGTTCAAAGAGCGAGAGATGGACCGGAGTTCGTATGGCTTCGGCCAGCGGCAGAGCCTTGAAGTCTCCTGCAAATTGCTCCAGCGTCTGATCCAGTCGGTCGCCACGAGTTCCCCGGGCGATCCGGGTCTCGGGGTTATTGCGCACCTCCTCGACAACCGCTGGCAGATCGGGGGGCGTCCATTGCAGGGGAAATACTTCACCCCGGGTACAATACGTAACTTTTTCCTTGAGGATCTGCTTGAAACGCTCGAACGATTCTACCGATTCCATACTTATTCACCTTGGGAAAAACATCAGCTATATATCAGGTCGNCCGAGCGAGGATCTCCGAACCCATCCCAACCGGCAGCACCCACCTCTACCACCTGTGGAGCCATCGATTCGCTACTGCTGATAAATCCTGTCTCTTGACTCTATGATCGAGTCATAGTGTAGTTATTTTACCCCTATGACGCATCTCTTTCTCAACCGCGCCGTATTCCCCTATTGCCATCTAATCCCAATCACCCTACTTTCAAAACCTATCACCCAAACCCGATACAGCTATGAATGACCCAACCGAATATATTGGCATGCCGCGCGACGAGATCGACACACCGATCCTCGTCGTCGATCTCGATGCGTTAGAATTCAATATCGCCAAGTTGGCGGACCATTTCCGCCAGGTAGACAAAAGTCTTCGCCCCCATACCAAGTCGCATAAAACGCCGGCCATCGCCCAGCTCCAACTCGATGCTGGCGCTCAAGGCATCACCTGTGCCAAAGTCGGTGAGGCCGAAGCAATGGCCGCGGCCGGAATCGAGGATATTCTAATCGCCAACGAAGTCATCGGTCGGCGCAAAATCGAGCGACTGATGGAGCTCGCCGCCCGCTNCGATATCATGGTCGCGGTCGACGACCCGCGCAACCTCGCCGACCTAGATGCCGCAGCCGCCCTGCACAAGGTCCGTCCCCGGGTTCTCGTCGAGGTCAATATCGGCCATAACCGCTGCGGTGTATCGCCTGCCGCCGCCGTCGACCTGGCCCGAGCCGCCACCGAAGCCGAGCACCTGCGGTTCCGCGGTTTGATGGGCTACGAAGGCCACGTCATCGATCTCGAAGACCGGGAAGAACGCGAAAACGGAGCACATGAGTGTATCCAACGACTGGTCGACGCCCGCACCGAGCTCGAAAGCGCCGGGCTCGATTNTGAAATCTGCNGCGCCTCCGGAACTGGCGATTATTATATCAGTACTCGCTTCGACGGCATCACCGAAGTCCAGGCCGGCTCGTACGCGCTGATGGATAGCGCCNATGGAAAATTAGGCCTCGGCTTTAAAAATGCCCTTCGCGTCCTGACCACGGTCACCAGCCGTCCCTCACCCGAACAGGTCATCACTGACGCCGGGCTCAAAAGCCTGACGCCCGAACATGGTTTTCCCTCCGTCGTGGACCGACCCGATCTCGAGTGCCANGCTCTTTCCGAAGAACATGGACGCCTCAAAACCATCGCCGGATCCTGCACCGATCTCGACCCCGGCGACTTGCTCGAATTCATCCCCGGGCACGGCTGTACCACGGTTAATCTCCACGATCATCTCTACGCGCTGCGCGATGGTCAACTGGAGGCTATCTGGGAAATCGCCGGCCGGGGTAAAGTCCGCTAATTCGCTCTACCAAGTCTATAAAAATCAACTCGTGTAAAGGAGTCGCTAAAATGGCAAGCGTACAGGCCGCGGTGATGACAGAGCCAGGTCATATAGAAGTACGAGAATTCGAACGCCCTTCAATTGGCGCTGACGAGCTGCTACTCAAAATCGAGAGCACCGGCATATGCGGCAGCGACAAGCATATCTTCGCCGGACATATGGGCCTGCAGTTTCCACTCATACCCGGACACGAGCTGGTCGGCACCATTGAGGAATTGGGTCCACAAGCGCTGGATCACATGGCAGTGGTCGGCGGNCCCGTGAAGGAAGGCGACCGCATCACCACAACCCCCAGTTCCACCAACTGTGGACGCTGCTACTACTGTCTGCACATGCCACAGCGCCCCGCTCTCTGCGCCAACCGTTTTGTCTACGGATTTGTCTCCTCCGACATTTCCCCGGCACCACGCGGCGGCTTTTCCGAGTACATGCATATGACCAACCGCTCCTGGGTCTTTAAAATTCCCGACGAGCTATCTTCAGCCTATGCGGTACTCACCGAACCAGCTGCGGTCGCCACCCGTGCCGTCGAGCGCGCCTTGGGGCCTGGTATCCCCCATATAGGAGAGGGCCTGGGACTCGATAAGAAAGTATTGGTGATGGGGGCTGGCCCGATCGGCCAGTTAGTCATCGCCGCACTCTCGCATATCGGCACCGACGAGATCATCGCCGCCGACCTGAGTACTTCGCGACTTGAATTGGCGCGGGAAATGGGTGCCGACCACGTGCTCAATGTCGGCGATACTGCACTCGAAGAACGCCAGGTAATCCTCAGCGATCTCTGCGACGGCGTCGGTCCCGACATCGTCATCGAGACCGCCGGCGTACCCGTGGCCTTCCAGGAATCTCTGGAGTTGGTCCGCCGCGGCGGCATCGTCGTTGAGGTCGGCCACTTCACCGATCCAGGCAGTGTCGAGATCCACCCCCATATCGTCTGTTTCAAGGACCTCGATATCCGCGGGATGTGGGCCTACCCTGCGATGCAGTTCAAGACCGCGCTCTCGTTTTTGAAAAACACACGCGCGCCACTCGACAAATTCATCACCCATCGCCTGCCTCTCTCCTCACTCGCCGAAGGCATTGATATCACGGGAACTGAGGGATCGATGAAGATCGTGATCGAACCGGAGAGCTGATCTTTTCGGTCTACTGCCTGCCGAGTTCCACTTCTCTCCATTGAGCAGTGTGAAACCCGGCAGGCCAGCGACCAGTAGAGGGCCTGCTGGAATCCGTACCGACCGTACCTGATTCATCACTGATCCTACAATACTCTA
>PBOD01000180.1 GCA_002724215.1 Gemmatimonadota bacterium
TCGCACATTGCGCGCGGAGTATGCCAATGACCACCGCAACCGCACCAGCCCCAACCGACACCTGGCCCCGCCGCAACGAACACGGCCTCAGCGACCAACAGCGCGACGAGTGCCTCGCCGCCATCGACCGACGATAGCTACGCATACATCGAAACAGGGGCAAAAACCAGTCGCTGCGCGGCCAGCGGACAGGCTTGCGCCAGCTGTGAAGAATTGGTGGCGCGCCGACTGCTGTAGAGTGACAAGAGGACAACAGCATGATATGATTGTTTTGCCCGAGGGCAGCAGGGCTTAGATTTGACCCGTAGACACGCAAACCGAAAGGACGGCTATGGACGGCGTGCACGATATGGGCGGGATGCACGGATTCGGTCCGATAAAAATCGATGAGAACGAGCCTCTGTTCCACGACGAGTGGGAGGGACGCGTTCTCGGCATCTGTCGCCTGCTCCACATTCCCGTGCCCGGCGGCATGCGCAACGCCATCGAACAACTAGATCCCGCAGAGTACCTGCGCACCAGCTACTACGAGAAGTGGCTCCTCGCGCGGATAGAGGGTCTCATCGCGGCCGGAGCCATCACCCGGGAGGAATTCGCAGCAAAAGCCGCCCATTACGGCGCCCAGCCCGATGCGGAAATACCGCCGACGCCCGCCGCAGCGCCGCAAGTCGAGCCATCGCGCCACGAGAATCAGGAGGACGCGCCGCCGCCCGCCTTCGCTGTCGGCGACCAGGTCAAAGTGCGCCAAACGCATCCGCGCGGCCATACGCGGCTACCGCGCTACATTCGCGGCAAGGTCGGTATGGTCGTGCAGATCTACCGCCCTCAGGGCTTTCAAGACGCCGAACCACTCGAGGATGCCGGAAACCCGCAAACCGTCTACGCCGTGAAATTCGCCGGCGAGCAAGTCTGGGGGGAATCAGCCGAACCCAACAGCTGCATATTGCTGGATATGTGGGAATCTTATTTGGAGCGAGCCTCCACTTAGCCAGAGAGCAAATCCATGCACCAACACCTACCGCACGATCCCGCCGTAAAGACCAGGGCCCTGGAAGCGCTGCTCGTCGAAAAAGGGCTGATTACCTCGACCGCCATTGACGAAGTGGTCAAGCATTACGAAGAGGACATAGGCCCGATGAAAGGCGCACAGGTGGTCGCCCGCGCCTGGACCGACGCCGCTTTTAAGGCGCGCTTGCTCGATGACGGTCGCGCAGCGGTCGCCGAGTTGGAATTTATCGAGCGCCACGGGGCCGAACTCGTCGTCGTCGAGAACACGCCCGAGGCGCACAATATCGTGGTCTGTACCCTCTGCTCGTGCTATCCCTGGTCCGTACTCGGGTTGCCGCCCAGCTGGTACAAATCATATGCCTATCGCTCTCGCGCCGTCCGCGAGCCACGAGTCGTCCTCAGCGAATTCGGCCTCGACCTGCCCGAGTCGGTCGAAGTCCGGGTCTGGGACAGCAATTCCGATATCCGCTACATGGTCCTGCCCCAACGCCCCGCAGGCACGGAAGGGTTTAGCGAGGAAGAGTTGGCCGCCTTAGTAACGCGCGATTCGATGATTGGCGTGGGTGTAGCCAATCCGCCGGATTGATCCGATGAGCGACGCCAGAGACCGCAAACGCGAGCAAATATCCGAAAATTTCGCCCTGCCCCGCAGCAATGGTGAATTGATATTCGCGTCGCCCTGGGAAGCGCGGGCTTTCGGGATGGCCGTCGCCCTGAACGATGAGGGCGTTTATGCCTGGCGGGAATTGAGCGCCGGCTTGGCCGCCGCCGAGCGGGCGGGGTCTGAATCCACCTATTACGAACGCTGGTTGCAGGCCCTTGAGAGCCTGGCGCTAGCGCATGGACTCGTCACCGAGTCTGAATTAGAGGCAAAAATGACCGACCTGGCCCACGACGACCATCACCATCACTGATTATAGCGCGATACGGCCTCTCCTGCCACGACCTCCCGCACCCCGTCCCACTCTTTCCAGATATCCAGATACGCGTCCGCCCCCAGCGCCTCCACATCCACGTGCTTCAACCGCGCAATCGCCGCCAGCCGCACATCCGCCGACTCATTCGGACACGCCCCGTGCATCAGCGCGTGGTGCGCCACTACCAGATCGCCAGCCCTGGCCGTAACCATCACCGGCTCCGCCGGTAGCCCGAGCGACGGCCGCCCCTCCTGCAACACCTCGTGCCCGTGCTCCTTGAAATAAGCCTCGTAGGCCCGATGCGACCCCGGCCACACGGTAAAATTTCCGCTCCGCTCCTGTAATACATCGCTCAAATNGAGCACCGGGAATAACCAGATATCCGNCTTCGACGAATTCGCGTTTCTGTTGCTTGCTCAGCATACGCCCCTCCAAAAGCTGTTTGCCTCACGTACTCCATAGCCTTAGGATAGTGCAATGTATAATCTGCAGTAAAACGCCAACTTGCTGAAGGATCTCTTTGAGAAAGTCTCGTNGCGNATTCGCCCAAAGAGATCCGTAGCAACCATAGGAGCACAACCCCATGACCGAACNATGGCGCTACGAAAAACTAACCTGGCCCGAAATAAACCAGGCCATCACCGCGCAAAAGATCGCGATCTGCCCCATCGGCTCCACCGAACAACACGGCCCCCACCTGCCCTTGGATGTCGACGTCGTCTGNCCCCAGGGCGTCGCCCATGCCGCCGCCCGCCTCATCCCCGACGAAGTAGTCGTTCTCCCCCCCTTCGTGCACGGCTACACCGCCCACGTNATGGACTTTCCCGGCACCGTCAATATCCACTGGCAGCACTTTATCGACTGCATCATCGACATCGGCAAGAGCCTCGCCTACCACGGCTTCAAAAAAATCATTTTCCTCAACGGCCACGGCTCCAACGCGCCCAACCTCGACCTGGCCGCACGCCGCGTAAATCTGGAGACGGACGGCGAATGCATCGCCTGCTCTTGGTGGCAGTTATTGACCATCGACCCCGACTTCCTGCCCTCGTGGCGCGAAAGCCGCTATCCGGGCGGNTGCGCCCATGCCGGCGAGTTGGAAACCTCGGTCTATATGTATCTCGACGGCAACCACGTCCGCAAAGACAAAATCAAAGACGGCGCTATCGCCTTCCATGTGAAGCAGCCCTCGAAATTTCGCTGGGTAGATTTGTTCGCAGCGGGTCCGGGCACGCCGGTCTCGTGGACGGCGAGCTATTCGGATACCGGCGTATTGGGCCAGGCCGAACTGGCCACGCCCGAAAAAGGAGAACAGGCGGTAAACGAGGCGGCCAAACAACTGGCGGCGATGGTGCAGGAGTTCAAAGCCCTNCCCAAACCCCCNCGCGGCGACCACCACNCCACGCNNCCGACCATGCCCATGCCCTGGTCGGCCGCCGGCGCGCCGGACCGACCGGGCGANGTCCACGACATGGACTGATTACTTGCGCGACACCACCACGTCCATCCACACCGCGCCGATCAGCACCAGCCCGCGCGCCATGTACTTCATCTCNGGCGACACCGCCAATAGCGTCATGCCATTGAGCAGACTGGTCATAATCAGCGCGCCAAACAACACCCCCATCACCGTGCCGCGACCGCCCTTAAGACTGGTGCCGCCGATGACGCAGGCAGCGATCGCGTCGAGTTCCATCAAATCGCCGACCGTCGTCGTCGAGGCACCGGCGTAGGCCGTCTGCATGAAGCCGGTCAGCGCCACAATCGCGCCCAACAGCGCGTAGGCGCCGATCACCACCTTCTGAATCGGGATGCCCGACAGCGCCGCGGCTTCCTCGTTGTCGCCGATGGCGTAGAGATAGCGACCGAAGGGCGTGTGCTGGGTCACCACGTAGACCAAAAAGGCCACCACCCCGAGAATCACCACCGATAGCGGGATGCCGCGGAAGTTGTTCATCACGATGGCGAAGAGCAGCAGGCCCTGCAGCCCGACAAAGGTCTTGAGAAACGCGACCTCGAAATCTTCGACCTCAAAGCCATACGCCCGCCGCTGCCGNCGGGTACGCAGCTGCGAGTAGACAAAGANCGCGCCGATCGCCAGCAACAGCAAGTAGCCCGCCCAGACCGGGAGGTAGTAGGTCGTCAGCAGCGAATAGAGATTCGCCTCGGTGCCGGCGCTAACGGGAATTGTCGAGTTGTGGATCACCAGCCAGAACGCGCCCTTAAACACCAAAAGCCCGCCCAGTGTAATGATAAAGGCCGGGATCCGCTGCGCGATGATCAGCTTGCCCATCAACGACCACATCCCCACCGCNAATAGAAAACCCGCCCCCATCGCCACCGGCGCCGGCAGTTGGTGCTCGAAGACCAGCACGCTGGCGATGCCGCCNATCAAGCCNACNCCGCTGCCCACCGACAGATCGATCATCCCCGGCAACAGCACCAGCAGCATGCCCAGCGCCAGCGTCGCGGTCACCGCCAGTTCGATCGACAGCATCGACAGGTTGCGCGGGCTGAGAAACTTATCCGATGCCAGGGCGAAAAAAGCCCAGATNAGAATCAGACCGATGGCGATCGAAAAGTCGCGNATGGAGAGTTTGCTGTTGATAGGAGCGTTCCGATCTAGTTATGCGCCATCGCGGCGGCCAGTATGCGCTCTTGCGTGGCGTCGTCGCGGTCGAATGCGCCGCCGATGCGCCCATTGCTCAAAATCACCATGCGGTCGCTCATGCCCATCAGCTCGGGCAATTCGCTCGAGACCAGCAACACCGCCTTGCCCTCGGCGGTCAGGCGGTTGACCAACTCGTANACCTCGACCTTAGCACCNACATCGATGCCCCGCGTCGGCTCGTCGAGCANAATGACCTGCGGCTCGGTCATCAACGCCTTGCCCAACACCACCTTCTGCTGGTTGCCGCCCGACAGGCTGCCGACGACCGTCTCCTGGCCATTGGCGCGGATGCCCAGCGAGTCGAAAAACAGCTGGTTGCGNTCGATTTCGCGATGGGCGTCGATTAACATCCGGCCGCTAAACTGCCCCAGCGACGCCAGCGACAAATTGAAGCCGATCGACTTATCCAACAGCAGGCCGTAGCGCTTGCGATCCTCGCTGACCAGCACCAGCCCCTCGGCGATGGCATCGGCCGGCGAGTGGCCTTCGAGTGCGCGACCGCCAACCCGCACCTGGCCCGCCGTGCGCGTACCGTAGGCGCCCATAATGTGCATCAGCAATTCCGAGCGCCCAGCCCCCATCAAGCCACCCAGCCCCAGTACTTCCCCGGCGCGCAATTCCAGGCTGATGTCCTGCAAAACCTCTACGCCCTCCGCCGCGACGAAAAGCTCTTCCACCTCCAATAGCGCCGCCCCCGTTGCGCCCGCCCGGCGCGGATAGAAATCTACGATCTCGCGCCCGACCATGTGGCGGATCACCTCGTCCTTGCCGGTCGTGGCAATAGCCAGCGTACACACGCCCTCGCCATCGCGCAGCACCGTTATCCGGTCGGCGATGGCGAAAACCTCGTCGAGCTTGTGCGAGATATAGACGCAGGTGATCCCGCGCTCGCGCAAGCGCGCGACGATGCCCAAAAGCCGCTCCACCTCCGCCTCAGTCAGCGCCGCGGTCGGCTCATCGAGCAGCAGGATGGTCGAATCCTTAGCCAGCGCCTTGACGATCTCGACCAACTGCTGCTGCCCGATCCCCAAATCCGCCACCCGCGCCGTTGGATCGAGCGCCAGATCGTACTCGTCGAGCAACCGCCGCGTGTCGGCGTACATTTTGTGCCAGTCGATCAGCGCCCCACGCCGGGGCTCGACCCCCAAAAATACATTCTCCGCCACCGTCATCCCACCGATCAGCGCCAGCTCCTGGTAGATCACCGCAATGCCCGCATTTTCGGCATCGGCGATCGAGGCAAAGGCCGCCGGGCGCCCCTCCACCAGGATCTCGCCCTCGTAGCTGCCGTGCGGGTGGATCCCCGACAGCACCTTGATCAGCGTCGACTTGCCCGCCCCATTCTCGCCGCACAAAGCGTGCACCTCGCCCGCCGCCAGATCAAACGACACCCCGTCGAGCGCGGTGACCCCGGGAAAGGTCTTGGTCAGCCCCCGGACCTCGAGCGCTTTCTCCATCCCTACGGCCGCTCCCCCTCCGGCACATTGCGGTAGACATCCTCGTAGGCATGGAATCCGTCGGCAATGACCGTCTCCTGCAAATTGTCCGCGGTCACCACCGCGACCTCCAGCATCACCGCCGGCACCTCGATCTGGCCGTTATCGACCCCGTTGCGCGCGATAATCGGCCGCCCCTTAGCCATCTCAACCGCGAGTTCCGCCACCCGATTGGCCAGGTTTTTTATCGGCTTGTAAATACTCATCGCCTGCGTCCCGGCGGCGATGCGCTGACAGGCGACCAGATCGGCGTCCTGCCCCGTCACCACCACCTTGCCGGCCAGCCCCTCTTCCAACAGCGCCTGTATCGCGCCGCCGGCAGTGCCGTCGTTGGAGGCCAGGATCGCGTCGAAGGTCGCGCCGTGATTGGTGATGGCGGCATTGGTGATCTTCTTGGCGTTTTCGGGTTTCCAGTTCTCGGCCCAATCCTCGTGCACGACCTCGATGCGCCCGCTGTCGATTAGCGGCTTGAGTGCCTGGTCCTGCCCTGCCTTGAACAACAAGGCGTTGTGGTCGGTCTTGGCCCCATAAATCCGCACGATGCGGCTCTTTCTGTCGGTAGGCAGCGCATCGACCAGATACTGCCCCTGCATCACCCCAACCCGAAAATTGTCGAACGACACGTACAGATCCAGATCGCAATCGGTGATCAGCCGATCGTAGGCGATCACCGGCGTCCCCGCCTCGTGCGCCATCGCCACCGCCTTGGCCATAGCCTTGCCATTGTGCGGCACGATCACCAGCACGTCCACCTTATTGCTCAGCAATGCCTGAATATCCTGCATCTGCCGCGTGTCATCGCTATTGGCCGACTGCACCAACACCCGCGCCCCCAGCGCCTCCGCCCGCGCCGTAAACAGATCCCGATCGCGCTGCCACCGCGCCTCCTTCAGCGTATCCATCGACAGCCCGATCAATAGCCCGTCGCTTTCTGCGGCTTCTTCCCCGCTGCCCACCTGCCGCGACAGCGACAACCCAATCATTACGCTCAGTACAAACGACAGCACGACAAAACTGATCCGCACTTTCATAACAAACACCCAGCGGTTAAGATACTCTTGTAAATATATTTACCATAAATTAATAGAATCATCTATGCCCACCAATACCATTGTGGCCTATCCCCCATTTCTACTACTTATTGGCACTAACAACCATCATTAAACCAGCAGAAGTTGCCGAGGGCAGGCCGAAGGTATCCCCCGCAACGGTATCGCCGTCCTATTTCACAGGATGTGCAATAGGGCGTCGCACCCCCGGAGCCCCGCAGAATAGCGGAGCGACAATGAGTAAAGGAGCATACCTTCGACCTACCCGTCCCCAGGAGCCAGCCCATGCCACCCAATCCTATTCGCATCGCCCCCGTAATCGACGGCCACGTCCACCCGTCTTT
>PBOD01000181.1 GCA_002724215.1 Gemmatimonadota bacterium
CTTCGGCAAGGCGCCGGCGCTGCTCCTGCTGACCACCGTGGTTGCCGGGCTCTTTCTGGTCTTCAATCCCGTAGCCGAGAACCGCGCGACGATGCGGCTGTGGACTTTCGCCCGCAATCACTCGGTGCCCTATCAGCAAGCCACACCCTCCTTCGAGGCCAAGTATCCAGGTACCAAACTCGACGTGCAACTGGTGCACGGCAATGCGGTAACCAGTCGTCTGCGCGCCGCGTTTTGGGCCGATCTCGACGTGCCGGATTTGGTCGAGGTCGAGATCAGCGCCGCAGGCTCGTTTTTTCGCGGGCGGCCCGAAGATGTCGGCTTTATCGACTTGTTGCCGATCTTGCGCAAGACCGGGTATTACGATCGCATCGTCAAGACGCGCTTTGCCCCCTATGCCAACCGCGGCAAGATCTACGGTCTGCCGCACGACGTCCACCCGGTGATGCTCGCCTACCGCCGCGACCTCTTGCAAGAAGCCGGCGTCGATGTCGATGCGATCGAAACCTGGGCCGACTTCGTGGCGGTCTGCCGGCGCCTGACCGTGCCGGGCGAGCGCTACCTGATCGAATTGTCTGACAGCGGCGCGCACCACTACGAGATGTTCCTGTTCCAGCGCGGCGGCGGCTATGTCGATGCCGCAGGGCGGCTGACCATGGACGACGAGCTGGCGCTGGAGACGCTGTTGTTCTACATCCCGCTGGTGGCCGGGCCGGGGCGTATTGCCACCGATTTGGGCTCGGGCCGGGTGTTTACCCAGGCCGTCGAGCAGGGCTATTTTCTCTCCTTCGTCTGTCCCGACTGGCGCAGCAAAGTCGCCGAGACCGATATCCCCAGGATGCATGGCAAGATGGCGCTGATGCCGCTGCCGGCGGTCGCGCCGGGCGGGCGCCGCACCAGCACCTGGGGCGGGACCATGCTCGGCATCACCAAGGCTTGTCCCGACCCGGAGCTGGCCTGGGCGGTGGCCGAGCACATGTACTTCGACAAGGCCGAGCTGGCCGAGCGCTTCCGCCAGACCAATATCCTGCCGCCGTTAAAAGATGCCTGGCAGCATCCGGCCTTCGACGAGGAGCGGCCCTACTGGTCGGGGCAGCCGNTGGGCCGCCTCTACGCCGATCTGGCCGCCGATGTGCCGCCGCAGTACGCCAGCCCGCTGGTCGAGACGGTCAAGTCCAANATGGCGGGGGTGATTTCGGCCTGCGCGGCGTATTATCGCGACCATGGCGCAGAGGGCTTTGAGGGCTTCGCGCGCCAGCGGTTGGCGGCTGCCGGTGCCGAGGTGCGCCGCTACATGCGGAGGAATCCNTTTTGAACGCGCTGTTTTTCCGCCTCCAGCACCGCTACGCGCCCTATATTTTCGTCGCGCCTTTTGTCGTGTTGTTTTTGACCTTTACGCTGTACCCGCTCGCGAAGAGCATCCAGCTGTCGTTGTATATCACCAGCGGCCCCAAGTCGCAGGTCTTTGTCGGGCTGGAGAATTTTCGCTTCCTATTTGGCGACCCGGCCTTCCACAAGGCGGTTGCCAATACCTGCCTCTATNCGCTGTGTTCGGTCTTTTTGCAGTTGCCCTTGAGNCTGGGGCTGGCGATGCTGCTCAATAGCAGCCTGGTCAAGGGACGGGACTTCTTCCGCTTCAGTTTCTTCTCGCCGCATCTGGTGGGCCAGGTTTTCGTCGCAGTGCTCTTTTCGGTCATTTTTATCCCCAAGTTTGGGCTCTTGAACCGCGTGCTGCACTTTTTATTTGGGGTGGCGATCGATACCAAATGGTTGGGCGATCCCGGGCTGGTGATGCCGGCTCTGGTGCTTACTTCGCTGTGGATGTACGTCGGCTTCAACATGATTTATTTTCTGGCGGCGCTGCAGAGCGTCGATCGCTCNCTCTACGAGGCGGCGCAGGTCGATGGCGCCAACGCCTTGCAGCAATTCTTGCACGTGACCCTGCCGGGTATTCGCNGGGTGGCGGTCTTTGTCGCGGTATTGAGCACCATCGGCTCGTTNCAACTCTTCGAGTTGCCCTACGTGATGCTCAATAACACCGCCGGTCCCGACAATTCGGGCCTGACGGTGGTGATGTATCTCTATCAGAACGGCTTTGTAGCGGGCGATTTGGGCTATGCCTCGGCCATCGGCTGGACGCTGACTTTCGGAGTGCTGGTGATCTCGCTTGTGCAGATGCGGCTGTCGGGCACCTGGAAGACGGAGGACTGACATGAGCGGGTCGAAAATTGCGCTCTACGCGGCGCTGTCGTTTTGTGCGGTGCTAGTGNTGACNCCTTTAGTGTGGCTGATCGCGGCGACGACCAAGGGGCCGGACGATTTATTCCACTATCTGTTTTTTGCGCCCAGGCTGTCGAGCTACAACTTCGCCCAGCTCTTCGAGCAGATTCCCTACGTCCGCTTTATGATGAACAGCTTCTTCGTCGCCGGGGCCACGGTGCTGGTACAGTTGTTNTTCTCGTCGCTGGGCGGTTTCGCGCTNGCCAAATATGACTTCAAGGGCAAGAAGCTGGTCATGGTGCTGATGCTGGCGACGATGATGATCCCGGCGCAGGTGATGCTGGCGCCGATGTACGAGCTCATCTACATGATGGGGTTGGTCGATTCGTATCTGGGGTTGATCATCCCCGGGGCAGTGAGCGTCTTCGGGATGTTTTTATTTCGCCAATCGATGCTCGACCTGCCCGACGATCTGCTGCAGGCCGGCCGCATCGACGGCTGCACCGAGTTCAGGCTCTACTGGGACGTGGTGCTGCCGGTGTCGCGACCGATGATCGGCGCCTTTAGCCTGATCGCCTTTATGGGTTCTTGGAACAACTTCCTGTGGCCGCAAATCGTCCTCCACCACCAGTCGCGTTTCACCCTGCCGATCGGGCTCAACCAGATGGTCGGGCTCTACGCTCAGGAATACGGCTCGATGATGGCCGGCACCTTGCTGGCAGTGGTGCCGGTGGTGGTCCTCTTCTTCATCCTGCAAAAGGAATTCATCAGCGGGCTGACTGCCGGCGCGGTCAAGGGCTAGGCCGCCGGGCGATCCGTTGGGTCAATCCCCGTTGCCCGGCCGGGCACTCAGTCGTCCTTGAAGATGCCGAAGGCGAAGGCCTCGGGTAGATCTTCGAAGATGATGTCGCCACTATCGTCGGTCACCAGCAGCGTCGACATGTACTCGAACCACTTCTCGAGGATTGGCGCTTCGCGGCTCTTGTCCCAGTCCTCTTCGGTAGGGGCCACCGCGTGAATGATGAGATTCTCGTTGAATTTGTAAATGGCCATGCTGACATCGTTGACACTCATGCTGTCGGCGATTTCGGGCCATAGTTCGTCGTGGGCCTTCTTGTATTCGTCGTAGGCGTCGGGGCGCAGGGTCATGGCCAGGCCAATGGAATACATGGGTTTTTCTCCTCGCGTTTTTGGGCTTAGGGACGAAAGACTATATCACCTGGGCTGCGCTATGGCGCACAGCTGGAGTTCGGGGTAGCGCGGATGGGGCTCGGTGTTTGCGGTCGTGGCGCAACCGAGATTCGGCCGAAAGCATGTCACTGCTCGGCGCGCGCTTGAGTACATGGTGCTCCCGGGCTACGGGTGGCTGTCCTACTATATAACGTGCCGGAGATCGGCTGTCCACTCTTCGAGCCGCCCCAATTCAGTGGCTAGGTGCAGGATGGTGTAGCGCGGGCGGATGTCCTTGCTGTGGGCGATGGCGCGCCGGGCCCGCTCGGCATCAATGCCGATGGCGGTGAAGGTCGTCGGGCAGCGGGCGGCGAGCAATTCGGCGCGGATAACCTCGGGGCTGCGCAATGTCGGACGCAGCACGGCTAGCAGTTCATCCCATGTTTCGCGCAGGCGCGTCAGCCGGGTGCGCAGCGCGTTGCGGGTCGGGTGCCCCTGGCGAGCGTGGGAGAGAATCGCCGCAGCCAGCGGGCCGAAGCGCTCGCGCACGATGGGTTCGTAGTCGCTCCAGGCGGGATGGTGCGCGACGAGGTCATTCACATCGATGGCCTGCGGATCGAGCGCGAGCAACTTTTCGTACAGGGCCGCCGTCGCCAGGGTCGCGACGCCGACCTGGCAGCCGTGCAGGTCGTTGGGGGCGCCAAAGGCGTGGTGCGTCATATCGAGATAGTGGCTGATCAGATGCTCGCCGCCGCTGGCCGGCGCGGAGGTGCCGGCGACGCTCATCGCCAGACCGGAAAGACACAAACTGGCCATGAGTTTGCCGACGGCGGTGGGGGCGGGCAATTGACCGGCGATCCCGGCGATAAAATCGGCGCTGGCGGCAATGAGGTTGGCGGCGGTGGTAGAATGGACGCCGTTGGCGAGCGCATGGGCCAAGAGCCAATCGGCATTGCTGACCGGTTTGGAGAGCAGGTCACCGAGGCCGGCGGCGACCATGCGGTGGGGGGCGGCGGCCAGCATCTCGAGGTCGCCGAGGCAGGCGACGGGCGGCGTGCAGGGTTGGGTGGTTTTGACCCCGTCGACGAGCAGGGCGGCGATGCTCGAGGTATAGCCGTTCATCGACGGGGCGGTGGCGACGACGGCATAGGGTAGGCCGGCCTGGTGCGCGGCCATTTTGGCGATGTCGTTTATCGTGCCCGAGCCAATGGCGACGAGCGCGGTAGTGCCGGCCAGGTGCGGGTGCAGCGCGGCGACGGCGGTGTTGGAGGCCGTCGGCTCGGTAGATTCTATTATATGTGGGCGAGTGGTAATACCGGATTGCTGGGCGCTTGCGGCGACGGTCGGGCCGGCCAGTGGCCAGGTTGTCTGGTCTGCGACCAGCAGCCAATGCTGCCCGGGCAGAATGGCGCGCAGGATTTCGCCGCTGCGCGCCAGCAATTGGCGCTCGAGGACGATGTGTTTGGTTGTGGCTATTTGCGGGTAGGAGTGCAGGTAGGAGCTGAGATCTAAGCCAGATTCATCCATAAATATTTAGCTTGTGAGAGGGATATGCGGCAAGTGTGCCAAGTGGCATTCTTTTTCATATTCTATCATTTTTTGACCCTATATCACCTTGCAGGAGAAAATACAGGTCAGTTGTAAGGTAGCGCAAAACGCGAAGACCTAAGCGCATTTGACTTGGAGCGCGAGACGTCGAGATAAACTCGGAACTAGGGATATATCATGGTAGGCAGCGGCTGTGGTGGGCTGTGCGCCCGTTTCCGCACCTCCGGCTTCATCAGCGCGGGAGGAGAGGGCTCAAAGCTCTGGCGTCTGGTTGAGCATGGAATATCCGTTATTCCGTGGTTTTGGGAGCGCCTTTATTGGGGGCTCTCCTTTTTTTATGTTGGAGGGAAATAAGGAGGGTATGGCGATGGCTAGATCAATGCAGAGACTTTGTCGCGAGACCTTGCCGCTGATGCTCAAGGAGACCAGCGGGCGGGAGATGTTGGGGGCGGTGGAGGAGGTACAGGCGACGGATCGTTGGAATTCGTTTGACCGTTTTCACGATACGACCGATGCCCTGGTGCGGCGCTACGAGGCGGCCGGAGCTGGGGCGGAGGTCGAGGCGATTCAGACGGGGGGGAGGATGGGCACGGGGCGGTGGATCATTCAGGAGGCAGCCGACGTGCGGGGAGCAACGGTAGACGTGGTGTCGCCGGTGCGCGAGCGGGTGTTGGATTGGCGCGAGAATCCCTGGCACGTGATCCAGTGGAGCGCGGCGACGCCGCGCGAGGGACTGCGGCTGCGGCTGCTGGTCCTCGACGACCGGCGCGAGATAGAGCGCCTGCCGGCAGACGGGCTGAGCGGTGCGATCGTATTGACCAAGATGGATCCGCGCGCCCAGTTGAAGCTACTGGCCGACAAGGGAGCCGCCGGGGTGATCTTCGACGGCGAAGTGCGCAATCTGCCCGCGGCGCTGGCCTGGACCAAGTTCGGATGGGGAGCGATCCCACTGGAGCGATCTTCGGCGCGGCTGGTGGGCTTTGTGCTGTCAGCGCGGCAGGGAGAGAAGTTGCGGAGGCTGTCGCGGCGGCACGGTGGATTGATGGTGCAGGTCAAAGCAGATATTCGCAAATACGTCGGTAGCCACGACGTGGTCAGCGGAATTATCCGCGGGGCGGACGATCCACAGGACGAGGTCTGGGCCATCGCGCACAGCGCCGAGCCGGGCGCGATCGACAACGCCTCGGGGGTGGCGTTGACACTGGAGATCGCGCGGGTGGTCGAAGGGCTGATCGCGGCGGGCAAGCTCAAGCGGCCCAGGCGTACCATCCGCCTGCTCAACGCCTACGAGTGTTATGGCTTCTTCGCCTATCTTGAGCGCCAGCGGCGCTTCCAGACGCCGCTGGCGGGAGTGTGCATCGATACGGTCGGGTCGAAGCCAGCAGTGTGCGACGGCCGTCTGGAGTGGCACGGGACGATCCCGATGTCGGCTGGTTTTGTCGACCGGGTCGGCGCGGCGATACTGCGCGCCGGAGTGCGGCGGCACAAGCCCGGCTATCGCGTGCATCCCTGCCATTTCATGTCGACGTCGGATACGCTGATCGGCGATCCGCAATACGGCTTTCCCTGCCCCTGGATCACTACGCATCACCGCGCTAGTGGTAGCGGTTTCGACGCCTACCACTCATCCGCCGACCAGATCGGCTTGCTCAGCGGTCGGGGTCTGGAGACCTGCGCTGCCTCGATGGCGGCGTATTTGTACTACCTGGCCGATATGGGCAGTCGCGAGGTGGTCGAACTGGTCCGCGACGAGAATGCCTATTTTCTCGGCGCGCTGGGCGCGCAAAGACGCCCCGGCGGCGAAGTCGACTACATCCGCGAGGCGCACGGTCGCAGCGTGCGCAAGCTCGAGCGCTGGTTGTGGGGAGGTGGTCGCGCCGCCGCACACGCGGCGATGGCCGAGGGCGAGCGCGCGGTTGCCGCGCGCGCCGCCGCGGTGGCCCGGCCCGCAAAGAAGATGCGGCGCCCGGCGGCGGCGCGACTGGTGCCGCGGCGCACGGCGGCGCTATCGCCTTCGGCAGAGAACGCGCCCCAGGATATCAACGAGCGCATCGCGGCGGCGCAGCTGTCGCCTTGGGCGCTCTTTTGGGCCGACGGCTGTCGCGATCTGGGCGAAATAGCTGCGAGAATATCCTGCGAGGAAATCGATTCGAGCGCCGGGCCGAAGCCGCAGCGTGCGCCGGTCGATATCGAGCGGGTCCATGCCTATTTTGCGGCGCACGCCGATCTGGGCTATGTCGAGTTGAACGACCGCGGGGATATGGTCGGCCGCAGGGCGCTGGTGACGGATTTGCGGCAGCTGGGCATCGAGCCGGGCATGGATTTGATGGTGCACAGCTCGCTTTCGGCCATTGGCCGGGTTGAGGGCGGTGCCGAGACGGTGGTCGATGCGCTCTTGCAGGCGGTCGGCAAACGCGGCACACTGCTGATGCCCTCTTTCAACCACCGCGCGGCCAAGGTCTTCAACCCCCTGGCGACACCGACGACCAATGGGGCGATACCCGACGCGCTGTGGCGGCGTCCCGACGCAGTGCGCAGCGTCCACCCGACGCACGCGGTGGCGGCTATCGGCCCCAGGGCCGCCGAATATTGTGCGGGGCATCTCGAGGTCGGGATCTGGGCCGCAGACAGCCCGATCGGCCAGTTGATCCACGGCGGCGGTTATATCCTCGCTCTCGGTACCTCGCACGAGACCAGCACTGCCTATCACGTGGCTGAGGTGTCGATGCCCTGCGGTTGTATCGATGCGTTTATCAACCGCGACCGGTTGGTGCGCGAGGACGGCTCGGTGGATGAAGTGCCGGGTTTGGGATTCCGCAGCGGGCCGTGTCCGGTGCCGCCGGGCAAACTCGACCCGGCCCTCGATCGGCGCCAGTTGCAGCGCCGTGGCAAGGTCGGCCACGCCGAATGCCAGCTGGTACTGGCGCGCGATTTGTGGCAGGTGCGGCGCGAGCACCTGCGCCGCGCCTGCCCGGCCTGTGCGGTCAAACCCCAGGTAATTCGTTGACGCGCTGGCTCGCGGCCCTGCTGCTGGCAACGACCGCGAGTGCCGAGCCGCTGGCGGTGCGGGTCCTCGCGGATTTTGCGCAGGAGGATGCGCTGGCGGCGTGGGAAGGGGATGCGGCGGTGGCGGCGGAAGAGGGGCTGGTGCGGGTGCGCTTTGGCCCGCGGCGGCGCTGGCAGCTGTGGCGGGACCTGTGGCCGAATATGCGCCTGACGCGCGAGGCTGGCCTGGTCGGCGATTGGAGTGCCTACGATTGGCTCGAGTTTGCGCTCGCCAATCGCTCGCCGCTGGCGGGGCTTTTGAAGCTGCGGATAGATGATGCGACCGGCACCCGCGTGACCCGTCTCTTCACCCTACCGCCGGGCGCGGAGCGGGTTTGTCGCGTCGATCTCGGGTTGTTGCGGCGCGAGCTCGACCTCGAGCGGGTGGTGCTCGTCGATCTATTTATGAGCGATCCGGCGCGTGAGTACGAATTGGCGCTGAACTATTTGCGCTTGGTCGCGACACGGATCGACCCGGCGCTCGAATTGCTGGCCGATCCCTTTGGGGGCGGCGCGGTGCAGGTGCGTGGCGCGAGTGGGAGGTCGGCGCTCTACCAGGTGGAAATCCGCGACGATCTGGGGGAGCTGGTCGATGCACATGCAGAGGAGACGACGCAGCTCGATTGGACGTGGTCGGGCGGCGCGCCGGGTCGCTACCGGGCCCATGTTCGCATCGTCGATCTCGATTGGGACGAGCGCAGCGGCGCAGGAGATCTGGGGGAGTTTGCCGTGCTGCCCGAGCCGCTGCGGCCCGGCCTGGTAGCCTGGGGGGCGGAAACCACGCGCAAGATTGTACCGGATGC
>PBOD01000023.1 GCA_002724215.1 Gemmatimonadota bacterium
AGAGCCCGAAACCGAGCCAGAGCCAGAGCCCGAAACCGAAACCGAAACCGAAACGCCAGCACCAGCACCAGCACCAGCACCAGCACCAGCACCGCGATCGCGCGGCGGCCGCGACGGCCGCTCCGGCCGTGGGCGCGGCGGCCAGGGCGATGAACGCTCCGACCGCAATGAACGCTCCGACCGCAATGAACGCGGCGGGCGCAATGAACGCGGCGGGCGCGACGACCGCGACGACCGCGGTGATCGCACCGAGCGCTCTTCGCGTCCGTTAACCGAGACCCAGAAGGCCTATCTCGACACCGTACAGTCCGTGGTCCAGATCAAGATCGATGGCGATTGGGATGAAGACATGATCCGGGTTGCCTTCGACCGTCTCGAGCGCCTCTTCGACCGCATCCGCCGCGTCTGAAAAAGCGCCACAACGCAAAAACGCCCCGTCCGCGAGTCGGACGGGGCGTTTTTGCTTGCGCATTATTTACTCTTCAAAGCGGGCCATCGCCGCAAATTTATCCATCCTTTGCGCCACCAACTCATCTGGCTCCAGCGAACGCAGCTCGGCTAGGGCCTCTAGCAGGTGGCGCTTGAGCACGGTGGCGGCCTCGTCCCAATTGCGATGCGCGCCCCCGAAAGGCTCGGGCACGATGCGGTCGATAATCCCCATCTGCTGCAAGTCATCGGCCGTAAGCTTAAGCGCCTCGGCCGCCTCTTCCTTACGATCGCGCGACTTGAACAAGATGGTCGAGCAACTCTCCGGCACAATCACCGTATAACAGCCATGCTCCATCATCAAGATGCGGTCACCGACGGTGATCCCGATGGCACCGCCGCTAAAGGCCTGCCCGGTAATCGCCACCACGATCGGCACCGGCAAGTGCGACATCTCGTAAAGATTGCGCGCGATAGCCTCGGCCTGGCCGCGCTCCTCGGCCTGGACCCCGGGATAAGCGCCGGAGGTATCGACCATGGTCAGCACCGGCATCTTGAACTTGGCCGCCATCTCCATCAGGCGTCGGGCCTTGCGGTAGCCCTCGGGGTGCGGCATGCCGAAATTGCGCCGCTGCCGCTCCTCGAGATCGCGCCCGCTCTGGATGCCGATGACCATCAGCGACTCGCCATCGAGCCGCGCCGGGCCACCGACGACCGCGCCGTCATCGCCGAAAAGCCGGTCGCCGTGCAACTCGGTAAAGTCGGAGAGTATGCGTTTGACATAGTCGAGTGCATAGGGCCGGTCGGGATGCCGCGAAATCTGCACCCGCTGCCAGGCGTTGAGATTGGAGTAGATCTCCTCGCGCAACTTCTCGGCCCGCGCCTGTAAGCGCTGCACCTCCTGGTCTAAGTCCAGGCCGTCGGTCTCAGCCTGCGAGCCCAGATCTTCTATTTTCTTTTCCAGCTCGACGATCGGCCGCTCGAAGTCGAGGTAGAAGCCATTACTGCTATTCACGGGCTGTTCCCCCTGGTAATGTGGTCGCAGTTGTCCGCGTTTGTAGACACCGTTTAGCCGGCTTTGTTCACGCCAATTCGCCCAGTGCCTTTTCGACCCGGTCCATCGCCTTGGCGATCAGTTCCATCGAGGTTGCGTAGGAGAGCCGGATATGCTCGCGGGTGCCAAAGCCGGCCCCGGGCACACAGGCGACCAGCCCCTCTGCGAGCAAATACTCGCACAACGCCACCGAATCGGCGCAGCGATCCCCGTAATAGGCGGTAACATCGGGATAGGCGTAAAACGCGCCCTGCGGCAGCGCGCACTCAATGCCCGCGATGGCATTGAGCCGCTCGACCATATAGCGGCGACGCTCGTCGAAGGCCTGGCGCATCTCCTCAACCGACTGCTGCGGACCGTCGAGCGCTTCGACCGCAGCTTTCTGCGACATCGACGAGGGATGCGATACTTCCTGGCTTTGCACCTTGTTCATCCCGCCGATGATCTCGGCGCTGGCCCCGGTGTAGCCGATGCGCCATCCGGTCATCGAATAGGCCTTGGACACTCCATTGACCACGATGCTCAACGCCTTGATTTCGGGATTCAGTGCCGCAATCGAGTGGTGTTCGGCACCGTCGTAGACCAGCTTCTCGTAAATTTCATCGCTAAGCACGTAGATCCCGTATTCCACCGCTACCTCGGCCAGCGCTGCTAGCTCGTCGCGCGAATAGACCGCGCCGCTGGGATTGGATGGCGAGCACAGAAAGAGCATCCGCGTCTGCGGTGTGATTGCCGCACGGAACTCAGCGGCGGTCAACTTGAGCCCGTTTTCGGGACGGGTCTCGACGATAATCGGCTCGCCGCCTACCAGCCGCGGCTGCTCCGAATACGTCACCCAGTAGGGAGTAGGGATAATCGCCTCGTCGCCGGGATTCATCAGCGCCGCCACCGCCAGAAAGAGCGAGTGCTTGGCGCCATTGTTGACGATGACTTCGTCGGTGGTGTATTCGAGATTGTTGTCGCGCGCGAATTTGCGACAGATGGCCTCTTTGAGTTCGACGATACCCGAGCCCGGCGTGGTGTACTTGGTAAAGCCCTCCGCGATTGCGCGGATTCCGGCGTCCTTGATATTCTGCGGGGTGTCGAAATCCGGTTCGCCCGCCGACAGTGTAACGACATCGATGCCATCGGCCCGCATCGCCGCAGCCTTGGCCGAAATCTGCATCGTCACCGACGGCTGTACGCGCTGGACATTGTGCGAAAGCGGCATGAAATTCTCCTCAGGTGGTGTATTCGGCGTTGATGCGCACGTAGTCGTAGCTCAAATCGCAAGTAAAGATCTCCGCCTGTGCAGAGCCCTGGCCCAGGTCGATATCGATCGGGATATCCGCGTCGCCCATCGCCGCCGTCAATTGCTCCTGATCGAAGGCGGCCCCGGCCCCGGCCTTGTAAATCGTCGTCCCGCACAGTGCCACACCGACCGCCTCCGGGTCAATATCAACCCCGGCGTAGCCCACCGCGCAGAGGATCCGCCCCCAGTTGGGGTCGCGGCCGAAAACCGCAGTCTTAACCAGGCTCGAATTGGCCACGCTCAACCCCACCTGCCGCGCCTCCGTCTCGTCGCGCGCCCCGGACACCCGGATATTGACCAGTTTGGTCGCCCCCTCGCCGTCGCGGGCAATCAGCCGCGCTAGTTCGCGGCACACCCTCTCCAGCGCTGCGTAAAAGGCGTCTGCCGCCTCGCCGGCGCCGGCGATCTCCACCGCCCCGGCAGCGCCATTGGCCAACGCGATCACCGTGTCGTTGGTGCTCATATCGCCATCGACGGTTATGCAATTGAACGAGCGCCGCACCGCGGTCGCCAGCAACTGGCGCAAGAAATCCGGCGCTACCGCCGCGTCGGTGGTGATCACCGACAACATGGTCGCCATATCCGGCGCGATCATCCCCGAGCCCTTGGCCATGCCGCCGACCCGCACCTTGACGCCCCCGATTTCCGTTTCGATCCCGAAGGTCTTGGGCACCGTATCGGTGGTCATAATCGCCTCGGCCGCGTCGTTGCCGCCATTGCCCGACAGCGCTTCGGCTCCGCGTGGAATCCCCTCCTCGATCAACCCGATCGGCAATTGCACCCCGATCACGCCGGTCGAGCACACCAGCACATCACCGGTGTCGACCCCGATCCGCCCCGCGGTGATTTCGCACATCCGTCGCGCGTTGGCCAGGCCCTCATCCCCCGTACAGGCGTTGGCATTACCCGAATTGAGCACCACCGCCCGCGCCCTGCCGTCCGCCAAGTGCTCGCGGCACACCTGGATCGGTGCCGCCTGCACTTTGTTCTTGGTATATACGGCCGCGCCGCTGGCCTCCACCTCAGAATAGACTAGCGCCAGGTCCTTGTCTCCCACCTTGACCCCACAATTCAAACCGGAGGCCTGGAAGCCCTTGGCCGAACATACATTTCCCCCGTCTAAAATCTTCACCGGAAACTCTCCTTCTTTCCCCTATTTTAACCGGCGATTCTCTCAATACCCGCAGAAACTTTTTGGGTATTCCCCGACCGCCCACATCACCCAGTCGCCGTCCGCTCCTCCAACGCCTCCTCCACCGCCAGCGCGTCCTTCATCAACTTGTAGTGCAAACTATCCGTCAGCGCGATCCAACTCGCCTCGATCACATTCCCCGACACCCCGACTGTTCCCCACACATCGCGCCCGTCCGACGACTCGATCAGCACCCGCACCTTGGCCGCCGTTCCGTCGCCGCTCGACAGCACCCGCACCTTGTAATCTTCGAGGTGTACCTGCCTCAGCGCGGGAAACTCCTGCTCTAGCGCCTTGCGTAGCGCCCGGTCGAGCGCATTGACCGGACCGTCGCCACTGGCCACGGTGTGGTATTCCCGGCCATTGACATCGACCTTGACAATCGCCTCGGCGTCCTCGGTCTGGGCGCCGGTCTTGCGGTTGATCGTGCGAAAATTGATCAGCGCGAACAGATCCTCATACGTGCCCTGCACCCGCCGCGCCAACAACTCGAACGACCCCTCGGCCGCCTCGAATTGGTAGCCCTGGTGCTCCAACTGCTTGACCCGCTCCAGGACCTTTGCCACCAGCGGGTCCTGTTTGTCGATCTCGGGCAAGAAACGCTGCAACTTGCTGACGATCGTCGCGCCACCCGACTGATCGGAGACCAGGAAACGCCGCTCGTTACCGACCTGCTCCGGCTCAATGTGCTCGAAAGAGTGAGCGACCTTCATGACTCCATCGACGTGGGCACCGCCCTTGTGGGCGAAGGCGCTCTCGCCAATAAAGGGCTGGCGGTGGTCGTGGTAGACATTGGCGATCTCGCTGAGAAAGCGCGAAAAGCCCATCAATTCCACCAGCTTTTCGGCACCGACCGTCTCGTAGCCCATCTTCAGTTCGAGATTGGGCAGAATTGAACACAGATTGGCGTTGCCACAGCGCTCGCCATAGCCGTTGAAGGTGCCCTGCACCTGTACCGCCCCCAGTTCGACCGCGGCCAGGGCATTGGCCACGCCGACGCCCGAATCGTTGTGAGTGTGGATGCCGAAGGGAATGCCGATTATCGTTTTTACGTCGGCGATGATTTCACCCATCTCACTCGTCAGCGTGCCGCCATTGGTGTCGCACAGCACCAGGATCCGCGCCCCGCCTCGCTCGGCCGCCTGTAGCGTCTCGACCGCGTAGGCGGCATCGGCCTTATAGCCATCGAAAAAGTGCTCGGCATCGTAGACCACCTCGCGACCGTGGTCGACCAGATAGGCCACCGAATCCTCGATCAACTGCACATTGCCCTCGAGCGTGGTGCGCAAAATCTCGGTCGCGTGCAAAGTCCAGCTCTTGCCGAAGAGCGCAATGCTCTCGGTATCGGCGGCGAGCAGGGTCTGCAGGGTGTCGTCATCCTCCGGCGCGTTGGTGGCGCGCCGGGTGCTGCCGAAGGCCGTGACCCTGGCCTTGAGGTCTAGCTTTTTCGCCTCCTGGAAAAACGCCAGATCCTTGGGATTGGTCGGGTTGGGCCAACCGCCTTCGATATAGTGGACGCCAAGCGCATCGAGCCGCCGGGCAATCAGCAGCTTGTCCTCCAGCGAGTAGGAAATGCCCTCGGCCTGGGCGCCGTCCCGCAGAGTCGAATCGTAGACTTCGATGCGCATGGTGCCCCTCCTCTCTTGCTCAGGCGTCGGCGACAGCCTGGGCTACCAGGTCGCCTACCTCCGATGTCGAATATCCCATCTTGCCCGCGCTCATATCGTCGAGCCTGGCCAGCGTCGAAACGATGGCGCCTTCGAGGATCTTGGCGCCCTCGTGCTCGCCGAGTGTATCCAGCATCAATTGCGCCGCGCCGATGGCGGCCATGGGGTTGATGATATTCTGGCCGGTGTACTTGGGCGCCGAGCCGCCGATCGGCTCAAACATCGATACGCCCTCGGGGTTGATATTGCCGCCGGCGGCGATGCCCATGCCGCCCTGGATCATCGCACCGAGGTCGGTGATGATGTCGCCGAAGATATTGTCAGTGACGATCACATCGAACCACTCGGGATTCTTGACCATCCACATGCAGATCGCGTCGATGTGAGCGTAGTCGCGCTTGATGTCGGGATAGTCGGCGGCGCCGACCTCGTGGAAGGCGCGTTCCCAAAGGTCGAAGGCGAAGGTCAGCACATTGGTCTTGCCGCACAGCGTCAGGGTATTGTCCTTGTTGCGCCGCTGAGTGTATTCGAAGGCGTAGCGCAGGCAGCGCTCGACGCCCTTGCGGGTGTTGATCGACTCCTGGGTCGCGATCTCGTCGGGCGTACCCTTTTTCAAGAAGCCGCCAGCCCCGGCGTAGATGCCCTCGGTATTTTCGCGCACTACCACGAAGTCGATGTGCTCTGGCCCCTTGTCGGCGAGCGGCGTCGGTACGTTGGGATAGAGCTTGACCGGGCGCAGGTTGATGTACTGGTCCAACTCGAAACGCAGCCTGAGCAGAATACCCTTTTCGAGGATACCGGGCTTGACGTCGGGGTGCCCGATCGCGCCGAGGTATATCGCGTCGAAGGCGCGGAAATCGTCTGCCGCCGAATCGGGCAACACCTCGCCCGTCTCAAGGTAGCGATCGCCGCCGAAGTCAAAATCGACGGTCTCGTACTTGAAGCCCTGCTTGGCGGCGACGGCTTCCAAGGCTTTCAGCCCTTCAACCACGACTTCCGGACCGGTGCCGTCCCCGGGCAATACGGCGATCTTATACACGAATCCTATCCCTCCTTAAAAGCGTTGGTATAGGGCAAACTGCGGGCAGTGGCATCGATCTGGTCGCCGGCGTCCAGCAACTGTCCCAATGAATCCCACGATCCCCTGACGAATTGCTCGCGCGGGCCGTCGGCGATATCGGCGTCGAACTCGCCAGCGGCGCAGCGCACCTTGCACGCCTCGAGGTCGATACTCACCTCCTGCGCCGGATCGGCTTCGACCGCGTCCATCAGCTTGCCCATATCTTTGGCCGACACCCGCACGCAGGGCAATCCCATCGCGATGCAGTTGCCGTAGAAGATCTCGGCAAACGACTCGCCGACGAAGCCCTTGATTCCCCAGCGCATCAGCGCCTGCGGCGCGTGCTCGCGCGAGGACCCACAGCCAAAATTGGCATTGGACAGCAACACCGAGGCACCCTGGAAGCGCTGCTGATCGAAGGGATGATCTCCGGCGGCGCGATCGTCCTCGAAAACGTGTTCGCCCAGATTCTCAAAGGTCACTGTGCGCAGATAGCGCGCGGGAATGATGCGGTCGGTATCGATGTCCCCACCGCGAACCACCACGGCGCGGCCGGACACCTGGCTGATTGCACTTGATTTTTCCATGACCATCCCCTCAGTTAACCAGGCCGCGGACATCGGTGACTGCGCCGGACACCGCTGCTGCAGCGACCATCGCAGGACTCATCAATAGCGTGCGACCGGTCGGGCTGCCCTGACGGCCCTTGAAGTTGCGATTGGACGACGAGGCACAAAGTTCCCGCCCCTGCAGTTTGTCGGGATTCATCGCCAGACACATCGAACAGCCGGCGCCCCGCCATTCGAAGCCTGCCGCCGCGAAGATCTCGTGCAAACCCTCGGCCTCGGCCGCCGCGCGCACCTGCTGCGAGCCGGGCACCACCAGCGCGCGCACACCGCTGGCAACCGTGCGCCCCTGAGCCACCCGGGCCGCCTCGCGCAGATCCGAAAGTCGGCCATTGGTGCAGCTGCCGATAAAGGCTACATCGACCCTGGTGCCTTCGATCTTCTGCCCCGGCTTGAAATCCATATAGTCGAAGGCCTCCTGCACGGTCTGGCGCTCGGCCTCGCCGAATGCACTCAGATCCGGCAGTGCCTGGTCGATTGCCACCGACTGCCCCGGGGTAATGCCCCAGGTCACGGTCGGGCCGATATCGGCGCCGTCGATTTTGACCACGTCGTCATAGGAAGCGTCGGCGTCCGAAGCCATCGCTTGCCACCATTCGACCGCGCGGTCGAAATCGGCAGGCGCGTGCGGCCGGCCTTTTATATAGTCATAGGTCGTCTGGTCGGGATTGATATAGCCGACCCGAGCGCCGCCCTCAATCGCCATATTGCAGACCGTCATCCGTTCCTCGACCGACATGCTCTCTATAGCCGAGCCGGCGTATTCGTAGCCGTAACCGACCCCGCCGTTGACGCCGAGCAAACCGATGATGTGAAGGATCACATCTTTTGCGTAGATGCCCTCGCTCAGCGCGCCGCCGACCTCAATGCGGCGCACCTTGAGCGGGCTCATCGCCAAACACTGGGTGGCCAGCACGTCGCGAACCTGCGAGGTGCCGATGCCGAAGGCCACCGCGCCGAAGGCACCATGCGTCGAGGTGTGGCTATCGCCGCAGGCAATCGTCATCCCCGGCTGGGTCAGGCCCTGCTCGGGGCCAATGACATGGACTACGCCCTGGCGGTTGTCGTCGATGTTGAAGAGCGGGATTGCGAATTCGGCCGCGTTCTTCTCGATCGCGTCCATCATCTCTTCCGCCAGATCGTCGATAAAGGGCCGCGCGGTAATGTCGGTGGGCACGATGTGATCTACGGTGGCGAAAGTGCGCTCGGGGAAGCGAACGGTGAGCCCGCGCTCTCTGAGCATCTGGAAGGCCTGGGGACTGGTGACCTCGTGGACCAGATGCAGCCCGATAAAGAGCTGCGTCTGCCCCGAGGGCAACTCGCGCACCGTATGCTGGTCCCAGACCTTGTGCAATAGTGTCTTGCCCATCTTTCTCGAATCTCCTCTATACCGTCTGATGTTCTTCTTTGGCGGCCTTGGCGGCCAGGCGGTTCAACGCATCGACATAGGCCTTGGCGCTGGCTTCGATCACATCGGTCGATACGCCGCGGCCCCTGACCTTTTCATCGCCCCGCGCCAAATGCACCGTCACCTCGCCCAGCGCCTGGCTGCCCGAAGTAATCGCGCGGATCGCGTAGTCGGCCAGCTGTATGTCGCTGCCGGTGGCCTGACCGATGGCGGCATAGGCCGCATCGACCGGCCCGTCGCCCCAGGCCGACTGCTGCACCGTCTCATCGCCGATGCGCAGCCGCACCGTCGCCGAAGGCACGGTTCCAGTGCCGCTGACCGAGTGCAGGTACTGCAGCTCGTAGTGGGCGGTGGCATCTACCGTTTCCCCGCCGACGATCTCGACCAGGTCCTCGTCGAATACTTCCTTCTTCTTGTCGGCCAACTCGACGAAGTCCTCGTAGATCCGGTCCAGCTCGTCCTGCTCGACCTCGTAGCCCAACACCTCCAGCCGGTGGCGCAGGGCGGCGCGCCCCGAGCGCGCGGTCAACACGATCTCAGTGTCGTCGAGGCCGACGATCTTGGGATCCATGATCTCAAAGGTGTCGCGTTGCTTTAGCACCCCGTCCTGGTGGATGCCCGAGCTGTGAGCGAAGGCATTGGCGCCGACAATGGCCTTGTTGGGCTGGACCGCGATGCCCATCAACCGGCTGACCAACCGGCTCGACGGCACGATCTCCTGGCTGACGACGCCGGTGTCGTAGCCGAAGTAGTCCTGCCGCGTCTTGAGCGCCATCACCACCTCTTCGAGCGCGGTATTGCCGGCCCGCTCGCCGAGGCCATTGATCGTGCACTCGACCTGACGCGCGCCATTTTTGACCGCGGCCAGAGCGTTGATCACCGCCATGCCCAGATCATCGTGGCAGTGCACGCTGATAATCGCCTGGTCGCTGTTGGGCACCTCGGCGATAATCCGCCCGATCAGCGCCCCGAACTCCTCGGGTACCGCGTAGCCGACGGTATCGGGAATATTGATCGTGGTGGCGCCCGCCGCGATCGTCGCCTCGATCACCTCGAAGAGATATCCCGGCTCAGTGCGCGCAGCGTCCATCGGCGAAAACTCGACATCGGCACAATACGACTTGGCCCGTTCTACTGCGGCCACCGCCATATTCAGCACCTGCTCCTGGTCCTTGCGCATCTGGCCCTTGAGGTGGATCTCCGAGGTACCGATAAAGGTGTGGATGCGCGGCTTGGGTGCATCTTGCAAGGCCTCGCCGGCGCGGTCGATATCCTTGAGCACCGCGCGGGCCAGCCCGCAAATCACCGGCCCTACAACCTCCTGCCCGATGCGGCGCACCGCTTCGAAATCCTCGTTGGAAGAAATCGGGAAACCCGCCTCGATGATATCCACGTTCAGCCGCGCCAACTGGTGCGCAACTTCCAGTTTCTCGTTGACCTTCAACGAGGCGCCGGGCGTCTGCTCGGCGTCGCGCAGGGTGGTGTCGAAAATAAAAACGCGATTGTCGTCAGCCATTTTGTTTTCTCTTCAGATCTGGCCGGATCAGTGAAAGATGCAGCGGCAGACAGGTCCTCCAGCCATGCAGAGACCCGCTGCCGATCTAAGGTCGGCTTCGGTGCTCAACTCGCTAAGGTGGGGATCCATCGTTCGCTGCTCCTTTCGTCTGGGCGGGGCCTATTTGTCGTCCAACCAGCTCATCATCGCGCGCAGTTTGGTGCCGACGGTCTCGATCAGGTGCTCGGAGTCCTGCCGCTTGATCGCGGTGTAGACCGGGCGCCCGACCTGATTCTCGCTCAGCCACTCCTTGGCGAAATGGCCGTTCTGCACGTCGGCGAGGATCCGCTTCATCTCGGCGCGAGTCTCCTCGGTAACCACCCGCCGGCCGCGGGTCAAGTCGCCGAACTCCGCCGTATCCGAGATCGACGACCGCATATTGGCAATGCCGCCCTCGTAGATCAAATCGACGATCAACTTGACCTCGTGCAAACATTCGAAGTAGGCGACCTCGGGCTGGTAACCGGCCTCGACCAGCGTATCGAAGCCGGCGCGGATCAACTCGGTCAACCCGCCGCACAGCACCACCTGTTCGCCGAAGAGGTCGGTCTCGGTCTCCTCGCGGAAAGTCGTCTCGATCACGCCGGCACGGCCACAGCCGATGCCCTTGGCATACGCCAGCCCGAACTCGTGTGCGCGGCCAGTAGCATCCTGGTAGACCGCCAGCAATCCGGGCACGCCGCCACCCTGCTCGTAGACGCGGCGCACGAGGTGCCCCGGCCCCTTGGGCGCGACCATGAAGACATCGATATTTGCCGGCGGAACGACCTGCCCAAAGTGGATATTGAAGCCGTGTGCGAAGGCCAGGGCATTGCCCTCTTCGAGATTGGGCTTGATATCGGCCTCGTAGACGGCGCGCTGAACCTCGTCATTGATCAGGATCATGACGATATCGCCCATTTTGCTGGCCTCAGCGACAGTGGCCACCTCCAGCCCTGCGGCCTCGGCCTCAGCGCGACTCTTGCTGCCCTCGCGCAAACCGACCACCACCTTGACGCCGCTCTCCTTGAGATTGAGCGAGTGGGCGTGGCCCTGGCTGCCGTAGCCAACAACCGCCACGGTCTTGTCCGAGAGCAGGTCGAGGTTGGCATCGTTGTCGTAAAACATCTGCATGGGGAGCTTCTCCTTAGTGTGAATGTTGAGATTGTTTAGTAGACATAGCTTGCTGACGGCCTTTGAACATTTTCAGAGGCTTCGTCCGTTGTTCGGTTGTCGGGATGGGTTGGGGAGCGAAGCCTACTTGGTCAGCTTGATAATAAGCAGATCGATAATAAGCAGGGGTCGAAGGAGTGCGCGCACAAAGGGCTGGCAGTCGTAAACAACCTGGGCTAAGGCAGAATCTATGGTTAGCAGCTGCGCGCTCATTCGATTATCTCAAGTAGCTTCCAGTGTAAGATGTGCCAATATATAGTAGTTAGAGGGGGCTGTCAAGGATCAAAATATCTCTGGGAGAGACATTTGCACAAACAAACGCTCCATTTTTGCTTCCTTTTCGCCCGTCCTGGCAATGGTCGTAGGAGAGGCATTTCGACTTGCACAAGATTGGTTTTAACTATTTATTTCAATTGAACTTATTAAAGAAACGCAAGGACGCTTTAATTCGGCAGAGTCCCCACTACAATATTCACGGTGACTTTGCAACCATTGCCCATGGCCGACATCTACGAAATCAAACGCGTCTGCGCAGACGCCACCTGGGACGCCCTGGTCCATAAAGCCATCGGCGCCACCCCCTTTTCCACCAGCGCCTGGCTCCACTGCGCAGCCACGGCCACCCCCGGCGAGATCCAGCGCCTCGGCGTCTACCGCAACAACCGCCTTATCGCTGGCCTCGCGGGTCTCGCCCGCAAGCGCTCTGGTCTCTACCGCCTCGAAACCCCCGAACTCACCCCCCACACCGGTCTGCTACTCGCGCCCGTACAGAGCAAAGGCCCTGCCAAAGCCGAAGCTGAACAACACCGCGTCTGCGAACTGTTAATAGAATATATCGAACAAAACTACGACCACGTCTTCGCCGTCCACCCCCCCGCTATCACCGATATGCGCCCCTTCATCTGGCGCGGCTGGGACACGCGGCTGCGCTACACCTACCAGATGGATCTAAGCGATCTCGACGCTCTGTTCGAACGCGTCGAGCGCCGCACCCGCACCGTTATCCGCAAGGCCGAAAAACTCGGCTATGCCCTCGAACAAACCGACGATGTCGCGCTCTTTAGAAAACTCTACGAAACCCTCTACCCCGACGGTCGGCTGCCCGTCGCCGCCACGGTAGCCGAGCGCTTCGTCGCCGCCGTCCTCGCCGCCGGTCTCGGCCGCGCTTACACCATCGCCTCACCCGCCGGCGAGATTGCCTCAATCGTGGTTTTCGTCGATGGCCCAGATACATCGTATGCCTGGGCCGCCGGTGCCGATCCCGCCCTCAACAATACCGGCGCGACCTCGGCGCTCTACTGGCAGTATTTCACGACAGCGGAGAAAAAGCGCTTCGACTTCGTCGGCGCCAATATCCCCGCCATCGCCTTTTTCAAACGCGGCTTCGGTGGCGACCTGGTGCCCTACTACGTCTCCGAAGGCTACAAGAGCACATGGGTCAAACGCGCGATCAGCGCCCGCCGCGCCCTGCGAGGCTAGCAGATGATCGACCCCACCGTCCGCAGCCAGTTCAACTATCCCACCGACCTGATCTACCTCAATACCGGCACCCTCGGCCTGTGCCCAAAATCCGCAATAGACGCTATAAAGGCCGCCATTGACGAGGGCGAAGCCAATCCCGGCACTCACTTGCAGCACGACGAGCGCTGGGCTCAGGTCAAAGCCCAGGCCGCTCGCGTCGTCAACGCCACCCCTGGCGAAATCGCCTTCACCCGCAACACCACCGAGGGCGCCAATATCGTCTGCAACGGTCTGCCTTTCTCGCCCGGCGACGAAATCATCACCACCAATCACGAACACATCGGCAATATCCTCCCCTGGCTCGCCCGCGCCAAACGCGACCAACTCGCCATAAAAGTGTTCGACCTCGCCCCCAGTCCAGAAGAGATCCTCGCCCGCATCGCCAACCTCCTCACGCCCAACACCCGCGCCCTCAGCATCCCCCACGTCTCGTGCGCCGACGGTCGCGTCCTGCCCGTCCAAGCCATCGGCGCCTGGGCCAGAGAGCGCGACCTCTGGTACTTCGTCGACGGCGCTCAGGCGCCTGGCATGGTCCCCGTCGATATCCGCGCCATCGACTGCCACGCCTATGCCACCAGCACCCACAAATGGCTACTCGGTCCCAAGGGCACCGGCCTGCTCTACGTGCGCGAGGACGCCCTCGATCTAATCAGCCCAACCTGCGTCGGCGCCTTTTCCTGTGCCGACGCCGTCGATCCTCGCGCAGCGAACTTCGCATTCGTTCCCAGCGCCCAGCGCTACGAATACGGGACCCTGAGCGGCGCCCTGATCGCGGGCTTAGGCGCCGCGTTTACATTTCTGGACGATATCGGTTTCGACTCAATACACAGCCACGACCTCACCCTCGCCAACCAATTCCGCGACGGCCTGCAAAAGCTCGACGCCGACATCCTCACCCCCCGCCCCACCCACAGCGCCATAACTACCTTCCGCCTTCCCAACATCCCCTACGCAGACCTGCAATCCTACCTGATGAACGAACACCGCATCCGAGTCCGCGGCATCTACGAAGCGGGCCTCAATGCCATACGAATCTCCCCGCATCTCTACAACACTGCCGAAGAGATCGACCTGGCCCTCAAAGCCATAGAAGCCGCGAAAAAGCTGTAATTGAATTTGCCGTAAAATGGCCAGCTGAAGCGATCGCTCGGGAACAAACATCCGCGGTCTGAGTAATGTGGGCTATCATCCAGCCGCTAGTATTGCAACTGCGTCACCGACTTAGAAATAAGCGCAATCGCCACTGCCGACATTCCCACCAATCCCATCCCACAAGCATACCCCGCCAACAGCACCGGCGCATACTGCCGCCACCTTTCCACCCCGAACTTTTTCTCCAGCGAATAGCGCGCGATCAACGCCCCCACCATCTCCGGAATCAACATATGCGGCAGCCCCGACAACCCGCGCACAAATCCGTAGATCAAAGTCACCGGCAAGCGCAACAACGACAACAGCCCAAAAGTCCCGCCCGCAAAAGCAAAACCTCCGAAAATCCACCACCCCTTAATTGCCTGGTCGAATAGCGTCTCTCCGCCCAATGTCGCCGAATACCATAAACACTGCCTGAGCGCTATCAGGTGCCAGTAGGTCTGCGCATACTGAAACGCCGGCGATGGAATCGGCCCCATTTGCCATACCAGCGACCAGAAGAGGAAGCCGCAGACTAGGCTCAGGGGCAGCAGCAGCAACTCCGCCTTCAGGATCGACGAAAACTTGGTCCCGGTCAGTTCGACTTCGCGAAAGAGCTGGGCACGGCGGCCATGGTCGGCGTAGGGGATCGGCGCGAACCAGATATCGATACCCTTGTAGCCGCTCAGAATAAACGCCCCTTCGCGAATCATCGGAAAACTCACCAGCTGGCCGGTTAGCCCGGCCATCCGCGCATTGACATAGGAAAGCGCCGGCGTCAACACAAAACCAAAGAGCAGCAGAAACACCAGTGGAAAATCGTCGTCTTCCAGCAGCAACACGCACAAACCCACCATCGCCAACGTCGACAGTGCGTAGCCACCCACCGCCAGCCACAGCGGAAAGTCGCCGCGGCCCCTGGGCGCATCGCGCAAGCGCCCGCGCTCGCCGCGGCTCTGCGCGTTTTTGAGCGACACCACCACGTGCCCCACCCCGATCAAACCCACCGCCAGACCGGCACCGATATAGACGCTCATCCACACATCGACATCGTTGGCGAAGTTGGTCAAAATAGTGTCCATGCCCGGACGCCAGTGCGGCAACGCGCCCAGGTGGTAGAGAATCGGGCTGCCCAGGGCGTGGACCATAGCCGCGGCGAAAGAACCGACCACGACCCAGAACGGCAAGACCATGCCCAACAGCACCAGCCCCAGATCGGTGCCGATGCCCAGAGGCGCGGCAGGTAGGAAAGACTCCGTCGTCCGCGTCAGGTCGATCCAGGGAATCGGCAGCAGGGTGATCGGATCGCTGGCGATCAAGCCCGTCAGCGCCGGCAAGCCTACATAGACTGCCCCGAACAGCAATCCGATGCCCATGCCCACCGAGAACACGCGCCAGCGCCAGTTGTCGCGCTCGTCGTCGCTTTCCGCCAAGGCCGTGGCCCCCTGCGCCGCCACCGGCGCTAGCGGAAACGGCAGCCGCTCGACATCGGATGTGACCCGAAACAGGATATAGCCGAGCGTGAACCATTCGACCCGCGACAATACCTGTGAAGCCACCAGCACCGCGATCGGCGGAATCCACGCCTTGTGCAAAAAACTGCGGCCGGTGATCGCCTCCGAATCCGCTGCAGGCGCCACCCAGCTCGGTATGTGCTCGGAAATGCCGAAGCCGGCCGCCGCCTGCGACTGCACGATGTACTGGTGCCAGACCAACTGCCCGAAGGGCCCGCCCGCCAGCATAGTACCGCCAACTACGCCAGCCAGTCCCCCGGCAATGTAATAGATCAGATAGATCTCCTGACGGGTCAGCGCCGAGAAGGAGCGCCGCGCCAGTTCCGAGAACAAAATGATCGTGACCCACTCGGCCGCCGCGCCCAGGGACACCCCTGCGATCAGGCCCATGTAGATTGCGCCGGGCATCATGATAAAGCCGACGAAAAAGGCCCCGACCACTGTGCGGGCAGTGAAGCCCTCGCCGAAGCGCTGCGGCCGCTGCATCAGGTCGCGATAACTCGCCAGATCGTCGGTTTTCTGCATCATATCCTATAGCCCCCGCCCATTTCGCCCTGCCACAGCGCGACCACCGCCCATAAAAGTCGCATACACACTTCGCCGAAGATCATGCCGAGAAAGAAAGGCAGCACGCGACGGTAGGTCTGCGCGCCGCCGTAGCGCACAGCCAGCCATTTGCACAGCCAACCGCAGAATACAGAGCCCCAAACCAGCCAGCCGAATCCCGTGCCGAAGACGAAGCCCATCGGGTGCAGCGGCCAGCGCAGGAAATGCTGGCGCAGCATCGTCAGCAGCCAGGTCACGCCCGCGCCCGCCGTGTGAAAGGCCAGCCGCAGCCAATCGGTGGGCCCCTCGACGGTACCAGCGTCCTTGAACAGGTAGTTGTAGTAGCGGCCGATGCGCGCTTCGGAGCGAGCCCCCCCCTGTTCCTGCAGCACGAAGATCCCGTGTTCGTAGATCATCTCCAGCGAAAAGTAAAAACCCGCCGCCAGACCTGCCGCCAGACCCAATGCCATCCCCCATGCCATCCGCCGCACCGACACCCCACCCAGTTCGGCTAATTTGAGCCCCTCAAACTGCAGGGCAGGCCACGCGCCGATTACCGTGAAACCGAACACCGCCAAAAAGCCGAAGCCCATGTAGGTAGCGTCGGAGAATAACCCAACACCGGTGCCCAGGGTCACGAAGAACACATAGCCGATGATCAGCGGCATCCCCGTTACCGGCAGACCGCCGTCGACCCGCAGCCGTGCACAGGCCAGCGCCAGCAGCAAGATCAGCAGCAGCGCGAGCAAACCCATCAGCGGCGGGATCCCCAATGCCGTGACCCAGCCCCAGAGAAACAGCACGCCCAACACCAGCCCCCAGGTCGCCCTGCTCTTCCAGGATAGCGCCTCCCTCAGCGCGCGCCGCGCCGACCACAGACTAAACGCACCGATAAACAACAATCCGCCGCGGGCCTGATTCATGAAGAAGGGGAAGTGACTGGGCCAGTCGAGCCACGGCGAGCCGTGGCCGGGAATGAATTCGCCGCGGTATTCGAGCCGACCCAGGAAATGGGTCAACAGCAACTGCAACCGCGTGAAGATATAGAATACCCAGGTGCTGAAAGACACTTCTACCGGCGCCAAAAACGCCACGCCGACTAGCATAGGTGCGAAATCGAAGTAAAAGGGTGATTCGAAGGTCGCCATCGCCTTCCATGGATCGTCGAGTAGAAAATCGGCGAGGTTGAGCGCGGTGGTAATCTCGGGCACGGCCGGAAAGTAGTGGTGCAGACCGTTGACGCCATAGAGCACGCCGGGCACCAGCAGTCCCCACCAGAACAGGCGCTGGGCAAATAGCCCTCCCTCGATCAGCGCCCGGGGCATTTCCAACAGCGGAAAGCCCACTCGCTCGGTTTCCAGCCAGCGCCGTCGCAGCAGCCAGACCAGACAGAAACAGGTTGCGAAGAAGGCGCAGAAAAACGCCGACCACGCCGCCAGCGGCCATGCCCACGCCTCCCAGGGCACCGCACCGCCCTCGAAGGCCGCCACCGCTGGCGGCGAATTAGGTCCCCCGGGCACCAGCCAGTCGGGCACTACCTGCAAGAAGCGCCAGTAGCCTCCCGTCTCGCGCGCGAAACCGCCGTAGAATCCCGTGACCAGTCCCGGCAAAAAGCGGTGCATCAGACCCGACGCAGTCGCCGAAGCGCCAACGACCAGCGCCGCATAGAGCACCGCGCGATCACCCGGTCCAACGAAGCGGCGCAGCAGCAGCAGCGCGCCGAGCGCGCCCAGGGGCAGGGCGAGAAATACGCGATCGCCCGGGGCGGCTCCGACACCCGCGATATACGGGCCCTTGTAGAGCAATTCGACGCGCTGGGCGAGCCAGCCGCCGGCAACCGTTATACCGATGATGAGCAGAGCGAGACGCAGCGTCGCCATCATCTATGCCTCCGCCCCGGCGTGCATCCACCGCGACAACTGCTCGGCATAGTGGCGGCGATCGTCGCCATTGAGGGTCCGCCAGACCAGAAACTGCTTGCGCACGTCGTCGATAAAGGTCCTGACTACCCGATGCCAGGTCGCCATGTCGCCGGCCTCCAGGTCGAGTTGTACGTCGATGTCACAGTAGTGCGGATCGGACCCGGGTGCAATCACCAGAACGGTCTGTTGCACCACGCCCTGATCGAAAGGTGCCAGCCACACCCGCGCCGCCAGCCGCACCGCATCACCGCGGCGCTCCACGCCGAGCGCTTCGACATAAAAGCCGGCGCCGATCGACTGCTCCTGATTGGCCGCCCAGAACTCGGCCTGAAACGCCGCCAGTCCCGCGACCTCGTGGCGCACCAGCGAGAACGGCAACCGCACCTCGATGCGCTCGCCCTCGCCCGTCGTCTGTAGCGTCCAGCGCCGCTCAATGCCCGGCGTGCAAATTCGTCCGGCCATCCGCGCCGGATAGAGTGCGGATGCCGCTACCAGCAACACGACCAGACCCACCGTCAGTACCGCACCGAAAGACGAGTAGTTAAGCTCGAGCCCTTCCAGCAGACCCCAGTGCCCGAGCACCTGCGCTGCGGCCTGCCCCAGCAGATAGCCGGCTACGGTCCCCACCACCCCCAGCGCCACCGCCTCGGCCATGAAGAGCCCACTGACGTGGCCCGGCGCCAGGCCCACCGCATTGAAGGTGCCGATCTCGCGCGTGCGCTCATACACGGCGCCGAGCATGGTGTTGAAGACGATCAGCGCGGCAATCGCCAGCGGCACCGCCAATTGTCCCAATCCCGCGACGGTGGCGACGCCTACCGTGTTGACCAGCAAACGGCGGCCGTCGCGACCGACAAATAGGTTCAGGTCCAGCGTTTCAGACAGTTCCCTGAGGCTCTCGTGCTGGCGTCCGGCGGGGAAGCCGACGCCGATCGACATCAGTGCCGCGCCCTCCCAGCGCATCAACGCGGCAAAGGGCAGCACCGGCGTCGATGCGCCGGGCAGATGAGCGAAGGGCAGGAGTTCGCCGCCCTGGCCGCCGACCTCGGCCTCGGTTGGCTGCTGCGCCTCCGGGTCGAGCGGCGTCAGCGGCTCACCGTTGAGATCGGGGCGATCGAGCGCGGCATCGTCGAGCAAACCGATCACGCGGAACTCCTCGCCGAAGATCCGCAGCCGCGCCGTGTCCAGATCCTCAGCGCCAATCTGCAGCGAGTCGGCTAAGCTGGCCGGCAGCAAACAGACATCCTGCTCCCCGTCTGCAAGCCAGCGCCCGGCGATCAGCCCATCCTGCGGGCGCGTCAGGGCCGCCTCCTCCGGCATCAGCCCCACAAAGCCCCATACACCCGCCGCGGCGCCCGACACCCGCTCGACGCGAAATGTAGCAGCCAGCGAAGACACCGCCTTCCATCCCCGCGGCGCCACCGCGCCAGCATCGAACCAGTCCCGCACCATGCGATAGGCTTCGATTTCCATCGCCTGCCAACCCGGCATCCGCAGCAGTGCTCCGTCGTAGGTCGCCCCCGGGCCGATATCGACCCGGTTGGTATGCAAGGAAGAGCGAATCGAGGTAAACGACAGCACCGAGAACGTTAGCAACACCAGCGTGGCGCAGGTCAGCCCCGTGCGCCAGGGCCGCCGTCGCATATGCGCCAGGCCCACCGCTACTGAGGTCAGCAGCGCACCGCCGCGCCGCACCGCTGCGCGCCCGCGCCGCTGGCTGCCCAGTTCCTGCAACTCGCGATTGAGCCGCGCCATGCCCAGTCCGGTAACCAGCATACCCAGCGCCAAGATCACGAAGCCCAGTAGGATAATCACCGGCGAAATCGATAACTCGAAGGCCGGATGCAAATAGCGCAGTGCGCCGAATCCTACCAGAAAGAGCGCGAAATAACCCAGCACCTGGCGACGCAGATCGGCAAATCCGAACAGCAGCCTNTCGGCAAAGTGGGCGAAGGGAATCAGTGCTGCCAACAAAAAGAGCGCGCCCTGGATCACCCCGGACTGGGTGCGTTCGACATCGAGATACGTCGCCGCAGCCAGCGCCCAGGCGCGCCGCGCGCGATCTCGAAACTCGCGATAGGCGTGCGCGGCCAGCGCCTCGTCGGCCTCTTCGAGCAACTGCCCGGCCCGCGCATGGAAGGCCGNCAGTCGCCCATTGCGCACTCCGTGCCGCTCCAGTTCGCCCATGCGCTCGCTATTGAGCCAGTGCATATCTGCGGCAACGCGCTGCACCGTACGCGGCAGGCGGCCCGATCCCACCGCATAACCCGANCCCGCGGGCGAATGCTCCGTACTGTTGAGCAGCAGCAGGCGCCGTCCCAGGCCGTAGCGCCCAGTGGCCATCACGCCCTTGAAACGGCTGCCTGGACGCATAAAGAGCACCCCCACCGACTCGGTCCACGACAGGATACGGTTCCTGTAGCCAAAGAGCTCCATCTCGGTGGCNGTCAGCGGCAAACAGGCCCCATACACCGCCGGCTCTGCCTCGAGCGTAGCATCGACTACCTGTATGCGCTCTGGCGTCAGCAGATTGCGCGGATCGAAGAGCCNGAAAAGCGCCGTGCCGATAAGGGGCGCCGTGACGATCTGCACCTCCTCCTGCTCTTCGTCCATCAGGACCGTCAGCGCGCGCCCCGGCAGTTTGCGCTCGCCGTTGATGCCCCAGTCGGGNGCATCGATCACCGCACCGGTCGTCGCATCGAGGCGATAGGCCTCGACCCGTACCGGCTGGGTATAGATGATTCCGCTCTCGACGCCGGGAATGCGAAAGTGGCCCGAATCGTCGGCCGCCGCCCAGAAATCGGGTCGGACCCCGGCCAACGTCGGCTGCCGCAAGCGCACTCTGACCAGTGCGCCGGCGGTGGGCTGGTCGGGCAAATAACTGCGCGGACCATAGTGCACTACCTCGCCGAAGATCTCACCGAAGACATCGTTGCCCCAGGCCCAATCCTCCAACTCGTCATCATCCACCAGTCCGGACACCACGTCCGCGATCAACCCGACCTGGCGAGCCGCCGCGGCGAAGTCGATGCCGTCTTCACGATCAGTNGGCGAATCGAAGCGGGCGCGGCTGTCATTTACGGTGGCGAAGACCAGCGCAGGCACGCCTGCCAGCGCGGCAACCGATGCACCGTAGGGAACGGTCTGTGCCATGCCGCCCAGTCCCTGACGCGCAAAATCCTGTTTCAGGCCATTNGCCAGCATCCGCACGCCCCCCAGCGCCGAATCCTCGTAGGCCGTCGCCAGAGCCAGTAGACGATCGGTGATCGGCGGCGTCAACAGCGGGGTGCGGTACGGGGCCTGGGGCTTAAAAACGCCGACGACAGCACTCTGTGCCGAGAGATCGAGCCCGGTCCAAAAGCGCAGTTGCAGCGCGGAGAGCCGCTGCAGCAACGGCGAGTCCGCGACGCGGCCTCCGTCGCGGCGGCCAGCCGCCGCCATCAGCACGGGGATGAAGTGGCGCATACCGGCCATGTTCTGAAAGTGACCCGCCGTCCACACCAGCACCACGGTGCGGCGCGGCCTGTCGCTGGCAAATTTCTTGGCTAGTTCGAGCAGCGCCGCTGCGCTCAAGGCTTGCTCCGCACCCGGCGCCAATGCCGGTACCGGAGAGATCGCGTCGTAGTGAGCGCCGAGGTAAACCGCTTCCGTCTTCAGCTCTGGATCTGTTCCCTCCACCACCACGACGATGTTCTGCGCCCGCACCGCCCGCCAGTCCATCTTTCCCCGCAGCACCACGCGTGCCCCCTCTAGCTGAAGCAGCCGCGCCGCCGCCGCCCGTGGGGCGTAAAGCCGCGGCAGATCCGCCGGCACGGCGAGAAATTTCTGGTCCGCCTCCCGGCGNTGTNCCTCCTGCGGAGCGAGAAACACAACCGCGCTGGCCCCCAGTTCAAAAGCATCGACCCACGCCGACCCGGAGGCGTAATCCAACAGCGCGATCCTTCCCGCCACCGGCTTGCCCTCCAGCTGGCCGCCGTCGCCGCCGTAGACCAACTCGCCCTCGACGCCTGCAGGCGGCAGCGTTGGGGTGCGGACGAGATTGGGCCAAACCCCGAAAAGCTCGAGGGTTTCTGTCCCGTATTCGAGCCAGAAACCCTCATCGATCGGCACCGGCACCGCAAACTCGTGCCGGTAGATTTCGCCCAAACCCAGGTCCTGCAACTGGCTCACCAGCCACTCACGGGCCTGCGCGGCGCCAGAATAACCGGTCATCCGCGAGGCCGAGGCCGAAAACTCGGCCACNGAATGGCGCAGNCCCACTTCGACCGCAGCGGCGGCAGTGCAGAGGGCCAAGACCAGAATCAGGGCCAACATGTAATCAATAAGGGAGCAAGTGCCGCACAGTTATCGGCCGGCAAAGGGAAAGCCTCCGGGCGCATAAAGACCCGGAGGCTCGTCCCTTGCGATCGGCCCGGCCTCAGAAGCGGAACTGCAGCGAGAACTGATGCACGCTGTCGAGGATACCGAACGAGGTAAAGGCGTANTCTACGGTGGCGTTGTAGCCGGCCATGCCGAAGTCCAGGCCCAGGCCTGCGGTAAGGCCCTCCTCGGTGCGGTCGGCACCGACGACGGNACCGGATACTTCATCGACCTTATCGTCCTCGATGCTCTGGTAATTGAGCTTGTAGCCGCTGCGCAGCTTCAGCATGTTGAACAACTGCGCCTCGACCGCGGTGTAGAGCAGTTGCTCTGCGTCCTGCGGCTTGGTGGCGTCGGCCAGCACCGTCACGGCCATGCCGCTGTCGGGATCGTTAACGACCACGGCCGCCGCGCCGATGCTAAAGATCAGCGGCAGCGGCGCACCGATATCGTAAAACGTCAGGTCGCTGCCCAGATTATTGATGCGGGCCCCGAGGCTATAAGTCGAATTGATGCGGTAAATAGCGCCAAAGTCGGCGGCGAAGGCGGTAGCACCAACGCCGTCGATCGACTGGGTGATGATCTTACCGGTGACGCCCATGTTGAGGCGATCAGTGATATTGCGGCCCCAACTCACCCCCAGCGCCAGGTCGCGATAGCTGTAGCTACCTGACGATGCGGTGTCATTGGGATTGAATGTCCCCGCGTCGAGCACGAACTGCGGCACCACGTCGCGGTCGGCGGCGATATCGCTCAGGCCCAGCGTAACTACGCCGATGCCGAGGGTGCCCATGTCGCCCATATCGCGAGTAAAGCCGAGCGCTTGGTGCGACAGATCGGCGATCCACGAGTTGTGCGAGAGCAGCACCTGACTCTCACCGCCGTCGAGCGCAATGCCGGCGGGGGTCCAAAACAGCTGGTGGACGTCGCCCGTTACCGTAGTGTAGGCCGAGCCCAGCGCTACAGGCCGGGCGCCGACGCCGATCTTGAGGAAGGCGGCGCCGGTCAAACCCGACTTGCGCACACCTGCCTGAGCCGGNTGAGCCAATAGCAACCCCAGGCCCAAAACCGCGATGATTTTCAACGCTTTCATTGTCTGGTCTCCTGTAGTCTTCATCGGTTCAGCGCAAGATGGCGAAGTGACCCGTCTGCGAACCACCCGGGTATTCGGCCACNTAGATGTAAAGCCCGCTGGCCACTTCGATACCGTCCTTCGAGAACATATCCCAGAACAACGTGCCGTCGAATGGGTTGTTGCTATCAAAGCGCAGCACGTCGATGGTCTGACCGGCCACGTCGAGGATGGTGATCTTGGTGCCAGTGGGAAGATTGATGAAGAGCATCTTGTGCTCGGTGCCCGTATCGTGCAGCGCGCCCTTCTTGTAGGGGTTGGGCACGACCCGCACCTTCAAATTGCCACTGGTGAGATCGCCGGCATCGGCCAGCGGCGCCTTGAGCACGAACGGCGCGCCAATGCTCTGCTGCCCCGCCACATCGGCGGGAAAGAAAGTGCTNGCGGTAGCGTAGTGATAGGTGCCCTTCCACAGGCCGTCGCGGCCGTTGAAGTTGTGCCGGTGCGTCTCCAGTGAACTGAACGGCTGCCCGTTGATCTCGCCCGACTCGTTGTCGTAGGCGGCGACATAGTAATAATAGGTGAAGCCGAAGGTCACCAGGTCGCTATTATCGGAAAACTTGTATTTATACTGACCGCTGTCGGCCCCGTCGTTGATATAGCTGCCTAACTCACTGGCGGGGATATGGGCGATCAGCTTGTACGGACCCCAGGCCGAAGGTTCCTGATCCTTGTAATTCGACGAACTGATATTGGGGTTGTTCTCCGCGCCGAAAGCCGCCAACTGGCTGTCGGTCGGATTGGCCTGTGTCTGCTCGTGATAGCGATCGACGATGCGCACGCCCACGTCGAGCGAATTGACTCGCGGAAACAGGGTCGAGCGATACACCTTGTAACCGGCGAAGTCGGGTGCCGANTCGGCGCGATCGTCCCACTTGACGTCAATCTTGACATCGGTATTGGGCGCAACCACCATATTCGGCGTCGGCGGCGGCGAAGGCGTCTGGAAGTCATTTTCATAGACCCACTGCGCCGTCTCGCGCGCTGCGCGCACGCCCTGCAGGCGGAAGCCGCCGTATTCGACGAGTACGAGGTTGATCGTCTCGCCGACTTCCAGCGAGAAGGGACCGATGCCGACCTGCAGCATGCCGTCGAAGCCGTGATCGATGGCGTAGCCCTGGGTCCAGGCCCAATCGGGCTGATCCTCCAGCGACTTAGTCGGATCGACCTCCCAGTTCTGCTTGAAGGTATTGTTGGTCTTCATGTCGCCGGTGGGCCGCCCGCGCTCGCCCTCGGGCTTGACCGCGCCGATAAAAGACAGCGGGTCGCCGGGGACGATATCCGGATTCGTAGTGTCGAACCAGTTGGGATCCGGCACCAGATTGCTCGCGCTCTGAATCGAAGCGCCCTTATCCCAGACCCGGCTACCGATCGATGGGCCGTCGAAGAAAGTCGCCATCGCGTAGATATGGTTGTCGCGCGGACTGCTATAGCCGCCGTCGTCCTTCAGGACGGAGGTAAACCAGCCCCGTTGGGTGCCTTCACCCACCGGATGGCTGTCGAAGATCGTGCGCTTGTCCTCCTGCGCAGCACTGCTACCGATGGCCGGCAGCGAGCCCTGCTTAGCAGCGATCCATTGCATGCCGTTGTAGATGTCGTAGTAGACCGCACGGCGGCGCATGGTATTGCCCAGAAAGCGCGAATCATCGGGCAGCCAGCTAGTCGGAGTGCCAAAAACCGGGTGGGTCTCCGATAGCGAACCCGGCGACGGTCCGGTGAAGACCAGCGGCACGTCGCGCGGCACGCCGTCGCCGTCGGGCGTGGCGTCGTAGCCGGACGTCGGACCGGTAAACCAGCCAGATGCGCCGCGCCGACCGTTGTTGCGGTTGGTCATCGAGTTGATCGGCTCGTTCTGCATGTGCAAGGTAAGTGCGTGAATGCGGTTGTCCGTCGCCTCCGCCACGCCGTCGCCGTCCGCGTCGAGCACCCCCGTGTTGGTCAACTCGAGCTCAACGACGATAAAGTCGTTGAGATTGGCGTGATTCGCCGCGAACTGCCGCATCCGCCATTTCACGTCGACGCCGAGGTTGGTCGGCATCGAACCTTCGTAGCGCATCTCATTGCGATTGTCATCGACCCAATAGGCGCCCGGGCTGGTGAAATTGCGGTTGCTGTCGCCAGCTCCGTCCAATTTGCTAGTGTAGAAACCGTGCAGATACTGCTTGGCCCTGGGCGCGGTGCTGTCGGTGATAGGATTGATCTCATTGGGGCTGTATTCCATCATCTGCATGTCCTGACCCCACGGCAGGTGCAGATTCTCGCCACCGGGATACGACTGGGTCGGCGTCGTCCATTGCCGGTCCCAGTTGCCGATGCGGAAGAGGGTGAAGCGCTTGGTCGGGTCGTCATCGACCTCGCGGTACCAGGAGCCGGCATTGCTGGGGAAGAACGAATCCCACAAATCGCCGGCGGTGAACACGCCGCCCTCCTGGGCGACGGCCGCTCCGGTGGCAGCGACCAGCAACGCGGCCGCCAGCCGTGACGCGATTCTCATGCGTTTGAACATTGCTGTATTCTCCTAGAAGTCCACGGTGACGCCGATATTGGCCATGCGCGGAATATCGTAGATCGGCTGACTCTGCGCGGTGAAGGCCCGGTTGAGATCGCCGGTTGGGTCTTCTTTCTCCTCCCACTTGGTGGTGGAGGGGATATTGCGGTTGTCCCAGGTCAGGATATTCTCGCGATCGAGTAGGTTGCGCACCTCCAGAAAACCGCCCAACTCGTAGCCAGCGATCTCAAACCCGCGATTGAATCGCAGGTCGGTGCGCATATTCCACGGAGCGCGGCGACTCTCGCGCTCGCGCGGATCCTCGGTGGTCGCCGTGACATTATAATTGAATCCGCTCTCGGCCGTCGAAATCAGCGTCAGGCCGATCTGCGCCGGCAATTCGGCCAGCAGCGTGATACCGATGCGATGACCGCGGTCGTAACCCGACACCAGCGGGTTGCCGCCGCCATTGATATTGGCCTCGTAGGTATTGAAGCGTTCCTTGTTGTCCAGCGCCGTCTGCAGCGCCTCGGGATCGGCTTCGGCCTTTACCGAAAACGAGCGTCGATCCGGGAACGGTGTCGAATTATTGCCATTGCGCGACGCCTTGATGTAGCTATAGGCATAGTTTATGCGGCCGTTGATTTTGCCTTTCGACCGGCGCTCGAGCCCAAATTCGAGACCGCGGCTGTCAGCATAACCGCCGCTGGTGTTGAAGGTGTAGTTGGCAAAGCCCGCATCGGCCGGGCTTATGGTGAAGCCCAGGCGACCGTAGTTCTCGATGTCGCGGTAATACGCCGTAACGTCAAAGAGATACTCGGGACGGAAGCTGTACTGCAAGCCCATCTCGTAGGCGGTAGCCGTGGTTGGATCGGCGTTGGGATCGTAGAGCGTCGGCCACGCCGGGTTGGTAAAGCTGTCATAGTCCTCGTAGAGCGCCGAAAAAGATAGCGGCGAGTAGAACTTGCCCCACGAGTAGTGCATCGCTGCCTGCTCGTTGATCGGATGCGAGATGCCCAGCCGCGGCTGCAGATACCACTTGGTGTCGACCGCGCCCTTGCGCACCGGNCGGCGGTAGGTCTGCGTCTGATCCGCACTATACGAATACTCGGCCTCTTCCGCCGGGCGGAAGGGGTCAGCAATGGTCTCGGCATCCGGATTGAAGCCATCCAGACGCAGCCCAGCGTTGATGATGATGCCCTCGTATTCGATCTTGTCCTGTACGTAGAAGGCGATCTCGCTCGGCTTGCGCTCGTAATCCGAGATCTCGTAGGGCAGATTGGAATAACCCACGGTAATCTGCGTGCGCTGCATCACGCGCGAGACATTGTGGGCGCGGTAGAGCAAACCGGCCTTGAGCTGGTGGTGATAGTTGTACTGGTGGGTTACATCCGCCTTGAGCTGCGCGACGTCGCGGTTGAGTTCCTCATAATAGAACCCAGGCTGTCCGAGGCGATACTGGTTGTCGCCGAAGGGCAGGTCGAAGTTGCGCGAATTGCCGGGGTTNGTGGTGAAGAAGGTGAAATTGCCATCGGCATCGGCCCCGGAGCCGTCGACGCCGAGGTACTTTTCCGATTCGGCGGCGCTGTCGATAAAGATGAAATCGCCATTTTCGCCGACTTCGACGATGCCGTCATTGTCGTCATCGGAATAGCCGAACTTGCTCATCCGGGTGGTCGACGACAGCTTGACCTCGTAGAAGGTCTTCTGCGACAGCGAGTGACTCATCGCCAGGTAGGACATCGTGCCCAGCTTCTTATTGCCGAGGGCGCCCTGCGGATAGTAGGAGTATTTGCCGCTGAAGTTGCGGTTGACCCAACCACCCAGTTCACCGCCATCGTCGATCATCACATTGCCCGTCAACTTGATATTCGAGTTGAGGCGGTGCGTCAGCTTGAGCGAGTGACGCTGCGACTTGTTGAGCATATTCGGCAGCGTGCCCTCATCGTTGAGATAGCGCGTGGTCAGGTAGAAATTGGTGCGCGGCAACGGGAGCTTGCCGCCCAGCGACAANTCAAGCTCCGAGGTGGCTTTGTCACCGTAGGTCACCTGTTCGGGATTGAAGGTGTAGTAGTCATTGGCCTTGGCCTTGTCGGCNTCGTCCTCCGATTTCAGCAGGTCTTCACGGGCCTGTGTATAGAGGTCGAAATACGTCGTCTTATCGACCGTGCCATCATCGCCCGGTTCAGGATTGGACCGGCTCGCATAAACATCGGGACCGGCATTCTTGACGCCGCCGAGACCACTGCGAATGAACAGCCGGCCTTCCAGTTCGTCACCACCNTCGCGCGTGACCACGTTGATGACGCCAGCGCTGGCCGCGTCGTATTCGGCGTTGAAAGTGCCGGCGACGATGTCCAGCGATTGCACGTTGCTGGCATTGATGCCGACGGCGGTAAACTCACCGGCGTTGGTCCGATTGACATCGGTGTAGGGGTTCCAGGTGCCCTGGCCTTCACCGGCTCTGAAATAAGAATCCGACACGTCGATGCCATCGACCAGCACCTTGGCCTCGGCCTTGCGTCCACCGCGGATGTAGCCGCGGAATACGCTCGGCGTAGTGTCGATTAGATCCTGGAGGTCGGCCACCGGCATGGTGTTGTTGAGCTCGGCGCGACCGATGGTGGCGCGGCTGGTCGTCAGTGAGCGCTCTACAAGGGGTGCGTCAGCAACTACCGTTACGCCCTCCCCTTCGATCGCCTCGGTCTCCAAAGCGAAATCAACCGTCGTTGTCAGATCGAGGCGCACCTCGATATTGGTCTGTTTCACCGTCTGGTGCCCAATGTAGCTCGCGTTAACGGTATAGCTACCCGGCAGAATGTTGAGGATGAAGTAGCGACCCTTGTCGTCGGCGATGGCGCCGANCTTATCGCCGCCAATTTCNACGACGACGTTGGCACCCGGCAAGACCTGGCCGGTTTCGTCCTTGACGACGCCGGCAATTTTGCCATTGCCGGCAAGTGCGGGCAGCGCGGCCAGAACGCAGATCAAAGCCGCAGCATAAATCACCCGCCCTGTCCTCTTCTCGTTGTGCATGGTTGCCCTCCCATTGGCACGAGGTGAGGTGGAAACATTGGANTGATTANNGNNNGAAGCCTAANCCGACCGATTCCTTTTGTCAAACGGCAAACAATACCATCACGCAGATTCGCGTGCAACCAAATTCGGAGCNGTACTCCGCGTCACAGACCAAGGATACAGTAAATGCNNACAAAAAAACAACTTAGATGCTTTATTGCGCAGTTGCTCCTTGTCAATTCCACAACTTCGGCAATTGGTTTTGCAGCGTGACAAAGGTGAAATAGCCAAAGAAGGCGCAAGACCAGATTAGTGCCACAAAACGCGTCGGATGCATCGCCAGCGCGCCCTTGAGCACGCGGTTGTTCATCCACAACAATAGTATTGAGTAAATCAGCATCACCCCGGCATTGAGCGAGGCGCTCAATACCAATAATTGCACCGGCCGATTGAAATCGGACAGCATGATCAATATGCCAAAAACGATCTGTGCCCACAGCAGCAGGAAATAGAGCCGGTCCTTGCTCCACTTGTCGCTGTCGCGCAGCCAGTTGACCTTGATAATATCCGTGGAGATCCGCGCACAGGCGTCGAGCAACCCCAGTTCCGTCGTCAGCAGAATCGCGATGCCCATCCAGTTGAAAAGGTGCTTGAAAAAGCTCCCGTGCTCGCGGGCGATGAAATCGCCTTCGGCCGCGATAAAACCCAGGCCCTGCTCCAAACCGGCCCCCCGGGTCGTGGCGTAGGAAATCAGCGACAAGAGCATCAGCGACAGCGCTGACAGCGCATAGAAGGTGACCAGGTGCTCGCGATTGGCCGCCCGCCACCACCCGCGCCAGCGCCGCAGATTCTCCTCCGTCTGTTCGAAGTGGTAGCCGATATCGCCGGCGGCTTCTTCGCGACCGGTCAGCGGGCTGGTCAAACGCCCTATATACGTCCCCATCCCGTAGCCCTTGTCGCGTACGAAGTCGCTCTGGGCCAGGTTCATCGTTCCGCCAGCGCCGGCAAAGGCCAGCGCCCCCAGCATGAGCGGCAATTCCATATCTGGGGGTATATAGCCGATATTTACAATGCCCTTGCACATAGCCCACACGTGATCGGGCTCAACGACCAGGAAGAAGATCACCAGCAAGAACACCAACACGCCGGCGATTAGTATCGTCTGGATCTTTTCCACCGTATTGTAGACCACCGGCCCCAGACTTAGCGCCAGCCCCACCAGAATCAGGCTGGCGATCGAATAGCCCACCCGCACGCTCTCGTCGCCACCAAATTCCCAGGTCAAAATCGTCGCCGCCCCCGAAGCCCAGCCCGGCCACATCCACGGTACCACATTGCACAACAAGAAGATCCCGGCCCACCCGCCCCACAAACGACAGAAACCCGTCACCGCCGTCTCCCCCGTCGCCAGCGCCCAGCGCTCGATCTCCATATTGATGAAGTACTGGGTCAGCACCCCGACCATGCAGGCCCAAAACACGGCGAAGCCGAACTTGTGAGTGATATAGGGCCACAACACGAACTCTCCGCTGCCCAGCGACAGCCCCAGGAGCAGAATGCTCGGCCCGACCAGTTTGCGCCAGTTGGGGGGTTCGGGCAGGTCGCGATACTGACCCGCCGGCAGCTGGTCGCAGGGAATGACCTCGTGCGGTACGGGCTTAGCCGCCATACGCGCCCTCCCGCCAGGCTACAAGCGGATGCTCGCGCCGCTGCATCGGAAACGACACGCGCCCTCCGGTGATCTGCGCCTCGTACGCGCCCAGAATCATCTCCAACGCCGCCACCGCGTCGGCCGCGCTCGAGATCGGCTCGCGATCTTCTTCGGCCGCGGCGATCAGATCGGCCACGGCCAGGTCATTACCCGTACTCAGCGGCTCGTCGGCGACCGCGTTGAGATCCTCCCATGCCTGCGCGCCATCCATCGGATCAAAAACCGTATGCGGATATAGCGCCGCCACTCCGCTGCCGCCGCCCCGCAAGAGGATAATGCCCTCGCTGCCGACGATCTCCATCCCCATCCGCTTGCCGCCGCCCTCATCGAACTTGCGCGAGCCAAAGAAACCCGCCACCCCACTCTTAAAATGGAAATAACTATTGACGCAATCCCCCGCAATCGGCCCCACCGGCTCCCCCGCCTCGCGCACGTCGCCCACCGCTATATCGCGCGCCCCGTGCGCGATATGCGCCGACATCCACGCCACATCGCCGACGAACAACCGCATCATATTGAACAAATGCGTCCCCAGCACGATCATATCCTCACCGCCGCCGCGCCGGTCTTGCTTGCCGTGTGCATAAATGGCCTGCACCGTGCCGATCCGACCGGCCGCCAGTTCTTTCTGCACCGACTGCACCCGCGGCAAATAGGCGCCCTGGTGCGCCACCGCCACCTTCTTACCCGTCTCCTTGGCCTTGGCCACGATCTGATCTCCATCTGCCAGATTCCAAGTCATCGGCTTCTCGCAATACACGTGTGCCCCCGCCTCCAAACACGTCAGCACCATCTCCAAATGGCAATCCGTCCACCGCGGCCCCACCGATACGATCTCTGGTTGTTCCTCTTTGAGCATCTGCTGCCAGTCGGCATAGGCGCG
>PBOD01000182.1 GCA_002724215.1 Gemmatimonadota bacterium
TCGGCTTGTAGTTTCTGGTATTCGCGCTGCATGGCGTTGAGACTAATATACAGCGGGCACGCGAGCCAGGGAACGGTTTCTTTACGCGGTTTGCAGACCGCTGGCGGCCCACGCGCGGACGTATTCGCCGTCGGCGAGCGCGGCGCGGAGCGCTGTAGACGCGGCGGCGGTCGGGCTTTCCATCCGCGCCAGAGCACTGGCGACGCTCTCGCGGAAGGGGTCGGTCGAGAGCGACCAGCGCGTGACGGGGCGGCGGTCTTCGAGCGCGGCGATCAAGCCCCGGGCGGCTTCTCCCGTCGGGCCGATACAGCCGAGGGCTTCGGCGGCGTGGCGGCGGACCCATTCGTCGTCGTCGGCCAGGGCTTGCACCAGCGCCCCCGCGGCCGGTGCGGCGGCGGGGCCGATATAGCCGAGGGCAGTGGCCGCAGCGGCGCGCACCGGCCCGTCGGCGTCGCTCAGGGCTTGTTGCAGGGCGGGCACCGCGGCGGCGCCGGCCGCGGCGAGCCCATAGGGGGCGTCGAACTGGCCGGGGTCGGTGAAGTCGCCGCGGTCGAGATTGCCCTGCCAGCGCTCGGCCGCCTCACAGCGCAGGGCGTCGATTAAGGCATCGACAGCCTCCTGGGCGCCCAGTGCATAGGCGGCGTTGAGACGCACGGCCTCGTCTTCGTCCCGCAAGCGGGCCGCCAGGGCGGGAACGGCCGTTGGTGCGCGGATGGTCCCGAGGTCGTCGGCGGCGTGGCGGCGGGCCAGCGGGTCGGGATCGTCGAGCGCCGCGATATGGGTGGCGATTATGCCGGGATCTTCTGGCGCCGGAGCGGGTTTTGCCTCGCCCCGGTGCCAGTGCCACATGTGTTGCCACAGGGTGCGGTGATCGCCTGGCGGCGGCGTCCAGGCTGCGGTGCGGGCGTCCCAGGCGGGGACGGTGGGATCGCGGCGCCGGGTGAAGAGGAATTTGAGCATGTAGCGGGTCCGGTCGCCCGTGTTGGCCGTGGCTCTGTGCCAGATGTCGTAGTGGGCGATGACGACCGTGCCGGTCTCGACGGCGAGCGCGACCTCGGGCATGCCGGATCGTGGGTCCATGTAATACTGGCTGCTGGATTGCACGGCCGTTGGTCCCATGTCGTCGCTGACGTCCTGCGGGTAGTAGAACAGCAGCGCCCAGCGGCTGCGGTGGCAGCGCGGGTGGCCGCCGATGGGATAGTCCTTGTGCCACGCCTGCCCCGCGCTCCCGGGCGCCCAGTCGTGGCAATGGCAGTGGCGGTGCAGGATATAGCCGGGCCCGAGCAGGCTCTGCAGGGCGCCGGCGACCGCCGGGTCGGCGAAGAGGCGAGCGAGATCGGGGACTCGCTCTATGAGATCGTTGCCGGGATTGCCGTCGCGCTCGATCAGGGCGTCGAGTTGGGCTTTGAGCGCCGGGTGATAGTCGGTGGGCAGGGTCGGCCGCACGGCTATATGGCCATCGACGATGTAGCGCTGGACGGTTGCGTCGTCGAGCAAGTGGGGTGGCTCGGTGGCGATTGGTGGCTTCATGCGTTTCGCTCCCGGCGGCGGATCGCGATTTTGGGGTCGAAATAGGTGAGGTTTGGGTAAAAAACGGGTAGTTCCGGGGCGCGTGGACCGGCGGCCAGGTGCAACAGGGCCAGGGGCAGGGCGCTATCGATGTCGGCGCGGACGGCGTCGGCGCTGAAGAAGGTGTCGGACCGGTAATGTCGTAGCAATAGGTCGGCGAAGGAGCGGGCGGCGGCATGATAGGCGTCGTCGCCGGTGGCCCGGTGGAGATCGAGCAGGCCGAAGAGGGCACTGGCGTCGTTTTGGCCCGCAAGCGACCAGGCTTCGACGGAAGGCGGCGAAAGGCGGCCGGCTTCTCCCGTTTCGGCGGTCCAGCCCATGCCCCGCGCCAGTTGCAGCGCGACGGCGAGGAAGCGCTCGGCGCCGGAGAGCCGATGGGCGCGGGCGTAGGCGAGGAAGAGCAGTCCTTCGGCCGGTACGCGTTCGAGCTTGGGGGGCTGGCAGTAGCCGATGCTGTCGATGGCGTGTTCGGGCCCGATGCGGGTGCCGTCGGCGAGCACGGCGGTAAAGCCTCCGTCTTCGAGGGCGTGGTCGGCGAGGGCGTGCAGGTCGCGGACGACGAGGTCGAGGAAGGGCCGCCCGTCGGCGGGGCCCAGGGCCTCGTAGATATTGAGATAGGTGACGGCGGCGCGGCCGTAACGGGTGCGGATGACATTGTTGGTGACGACGGTGGTTTCGTTGACGTCGGCCCGCTGGTCGAAGGGCGGTTTGAAGGAGAGGCGCACCCGGCAGGGGTCGCGGTGGTTGAACTGGTAGCCGGCGAGACCGGTTTCGGGGTGGCGGATGGCCTCGTAGCGGCCCAGCAGGCGATGGGCCCAGTCGAGGGCGCGGGCCTCGCCGTTGTGCCGATAGTCCTGGATCGCGGCGAGGATCAGGTCGGAGCCGGTGTTGACGAAAGAGAGGGCCGAGTTTTCGATCATCGGCACAGGACCGCCGGTAAAGTCGGCGGGCCAGGCGCGGGCGCGGTCCCAGTCCTCGTATTCGCCGTGGCGGTTGAAGAGCAGGGTCGACCAGTCCCAGATGTGCTGGTGCCAGAAGGCGTCGACAAAGCGCTGCATCGCCCGCGCGTCGGTGCGGAAGAGATAATCGTAATGGGGATAGACGCACTTGAGCTCGTGGTTGCCGACGATGGGAGCGCCGGCGCCGAGATCGTAGCTGGAGTGGCCGCCCCAGTAGAGCAGGTCGCTTTCCGGATCGCGGAGTTCGTTTAGCGCGTGGCCGATCCATTCGTCGGCGCGGTGGCGGTGGCGGACCTCGCCGGTCGCGGCGGACAGGGCGTCGAGGGCGCGGAGGAAGTTCTGCTGGCAGGCGAGGTTAGACAGCGCGTGTTGCTCCCAGCGCAGGGGCGCGTTCGACGCCAGGTCGAGGCCGTCGTAGAGCAGGGGTGACTGCTCGGTGCCGAGGCGGTCGAGGGCGTCGTCGGCGAAGCGGGTGACGAGGTCGATATAGTGGTCGGTCATCTCAGGTTTCCAGCGAGCGGGTGAGGAGTTGTTGCAAGTCGGTGGGAAAGCGCCGACAGAGATCGCGCGCGATATTCGGCCACATGTCCGGCGGCCGGTGCACCCATTGCGGAATATAGGCGATATTGGCGCCCATGCGTTGTCGGTCGATGGTGTTGTTGTCGCCGCTGCGGTGCCAGAGCGCGCCGTGCCAGACGAGGACGTCGCCAGGGTCGCCCGCGATGGCGACTTCGCGCGGGTCGGGCGCCCTGCCCGGCGGCGGTTGGCCCCACAGGTGGCTTTCCGGGACGACGCAGGTAGCGCCGTTTTCACTGCTGAAATCGGTGAGCATCCACATGGTCTGGAGCAGCAGCGGCCAGCGCGGATAGGGTTCTTTGACCTGGCCCAGGGGCCAATCGGCGTGCAGGCCGCCGGTGGTGGTGCCGGGCTGGACCCACTTCATGCAGACATTGTTGGCCAGGTAGAAGGGCGTGCCGAGGAAGTGGGCGCAGAGGTCCATAATCGCCGGATGGGTGCACAGGGGGGCGAGGTCGGGAATGGGCTCGAGCGCGCCTTCGAGGTTGACATAGCCGTCCCCGGCCATCAGGGCGCGGGCCCGCGCGTCGAGGCGAGCGGCGGCGTCGGGCGCGAGCAGGCCTTTGAGCAGGCAGTAGCCGCGCTGTTCGATTTGGCGGCGGGCGTCGTCGACTGCCATCGCGGGGGCTAAAAAGCGCCGTAGGCCTTGATCGCGGTGTCGTGGAAGAGGGCCTTGCGCTCGTCGGCGGACAGGTCGGCGCTCCACTCCAGGAACTTGGTATAGATGTAGTTGATGGATTGGCCCTTGAATTTGTCGACGGGGTAGTTGCTGGCGAACATGCAGCGGTCGACGCCGAACAGTTCGATGAGCTCGCGGACGATCGCGCCGATTTTGGCCTCTTTGGCCGGGTCCTCGTGATAGCCCTCGCGCGCGAACCACGCCATCGAGAGCTTCATGTTGGCGTTGGGCAATTCGGCCAGTGCGGTCATGTTGCGGCGCCAGAGGTCCTCGTGGGCCTGGTCCTCGCCGTCGTGGAGGAAGCCGAGGTGGTTGGTGACGATGGGAAGGTCGGGGAAGTCCTTGAGCACGGCGACGGCGTCGGGGATCTGGTGCGGGTTGCAGGAGAGGTCGTAGGCGAGGTTGTGGCGCTGTAGCAGGGCCAGGCCCTCGCGGAAGAGCGGGTGGGTGAACACGCCGTCTTCGACCTGGGGCCAGGTCAGGTCGGGGTTGTCGGGGTGGTGGTTGAGGATCATGCGGATGCCGCGCAGGCGCTTGCCGGCGGCGTCGAGGTGAGCGGCGATGGTCTGCTCGGCGGCGGCGGTGTCGCGGGCCAGGTGCGCGTAGGCGACGATGCCGAAGGGCTGGTCGGTCTCGGTGGGCTGCAGCTGGTCGCGGACCCACTCGGTCTCCGAGACGGTGTCGACGACGACCCCGCCCTCCTTCTGGCCGACGACCGTTTCGACGTGGACGCCGGCGACGCGCTTGAGCTCGTCGGGCAGCGTGGCCATGTCGGCGAAGTAGTCGGCGGCCTTGTAGGGCGGCGGATCGCCGAGATTGGGATTGGCGCGCTCGGCGAGATCCCAGAGATGGAAGTGGGGGTCGCAGACGGGGATGGGATCGGACATTGTGGGCAGCCTTTCGGTTTAGAGCGGGTTGAATATGTAGTGCCGAATCTATCGCGGTTGCAGCGATCGCTAGGCGAAAGCTCCCTTGACCTCGGCCGGCAATTCGAGGTGGGCACCCGGGTGTTGGACGGCAGCCGCGCCGGCGGTGCANGCCAGGTCGAGGACCTGTTCGCGGCCGGTGCCGAGCAGGGCGCCAGCGGCGAGTACGCCGCTGAAGGCGTCGCCGGCGCCGACCGCGTCGACGACGGGGACCGGGTCGNGGCGTTTTTCGAGTGCAGCTTCCGCGTAGTGGAGCCGGGCGCCCTCTGCGCCGCAGGTGATGGCGAGACAGTCGAGGCCGAAGCGCTCGATAAATACGGCGGGCGCGTCGATGCCGGTGATGTGCCGCACCTCCTCCCACTCCTCGTCGTTGAGTTTGACGATGGTCGCCGCTTCCAGCCCGAGCAGCACGGTCTCGNNNGTGTAGGCGTCNTTGCGCANATTGANGTCGAAGAAGCGGTGCNGGGGCNNNGCCGCCAGCAAGTGCTCNAGNCCGGGNCGGTTGGCNGCGCTGCGCTGGGCGGCGGTGCCGTAGTAGAGCAGGTCGGGCGCGCGGTCCAACCGGGGTTGGGTCTCGATAAAATCCCAGGCCACGCCCGAAAGAATAGTGTAGGAGGGCTGGCCGTTCCGCAAGAAGACATCGACCGTGCCGGTGGGCTCATCGCGGTCGGCGACCCACTGCTGGGCGATGTCGGCTTCGCNCAGAAAATCGCGGGCCTGTCGGCCCAGCGCGTCGCGTCCNACAGCGCTGATCATCGCGACCGGAAAGCCGAGCTGGCGCAGATTCCAGGCGAAGTTGAGNGCCGCGCCGCCCAGGCAGGTGCGGTCGGCAAAGCAGTCGTAGAGGATCTCGCCGAAGACGAGACAGCAGAAACGGGATTTGTCCATAGCCGNTAATATATAAAACTAGGCGCCGTATGCCTCGGGCCGGCGGTCCTCGGCGAGAAAGTCGCGCACCGGCTCGGCTGGGTAGCNGCCGCAGCGCTGCCGCTGCCAGACGAAAGGCACTTCCACGTGGGCCAGGGCGATGCCCTCGTAGTGGCCGGCGTTGGCGAGAAACGTCCCGTCGGGGTGGACGATGGCCGACTGGCCGAACATCTGTCCGGCCTTCCACGGCAGATCGGCGGCGCGGCCGTAGCTCGAACGGACGATATAGGCCTTGGCGTCCATGGCGCGGGTGCGCAGCATGGCCTCGCTGGCGGTNTCGTGGTCGGAACGCTGCAGCGAAGGAAAGAACAGGATGTCGGGCTTGAGCCGGGCNAGGGCGCTGAAGAATTCGGNNAAATAGATATCGTAACAGATGGGGATGGCGACGCGGCCGTGCTCGGTGTCGAAGACGACGGGGCCGGGGCCGGCGCTGACGTTGAATTGTTCGCGCTCGCCGAGGGTAGGGTGGACCTTGTCGTAATGGCCGATGAGTACGCCGTCGGGACCGATGAGATAGGCGCGGTTGTAGAAGGCGTCGCCGTCGGGGACGATCATCGGCAGGATAATGTGGGATGCGTGGTCGGCGGCGCGGGCGCGGGTGCGGTCGAGGAAGTCGCCGTGNTTGGCGGCCAGTTCGCAATAGGCGTCGGCNTCGGCGCCGAAGACGTTGAAGTATTCGGGCAGGCAGCAGAAGGCGGTGTCCTTGGCGAGGGCTTCTGCGAGCAGGGCGAAGCCGCGCTCGGTCATATGGGCGTGCGCCGCGGGCGAGGCCTCGTCGAGGCAGGGNGGTTGGATGCTGGCGATGGTGATGCGCGGCATGGCTTAGTACTCCCAGCGGGCCAGTTCCATCCACCGCGTCAGTTCGCGCTGCTGGTCGGTAAAGCGCGCGCGGATCGCCTCGGGGAAGTAGAAGTGGTGCGAATTGGTGGGCTCGCGCATCATCACGTTGTAGTGCGCGTGGACGTAGTTGAAATAGATATTGCTGCGGGTGCCGGGCGTGGTCTTGGGCAGGCCGTCGTGAATCACGGCTTCGGAAAAGAGCAGCACGTCGCCGGCTCGGCCCGTTGCGGGCGCGGCGCCGGGCATGTCGAGGCCTTTATAGTCGCGCCAGGCCAGATCGATGTTGTTCTTGTGCGAGCCGGGGATGCCGACGACGCAGCCGTCCTCGGGTCCGTTGTCGGTGAGGAAGTAGACGGTGTTGAACATCCGCGAGCGGATTTGTTCGTCGCGGTAGCTGTAGTCGGTGGGGGCTATGCCGCGGTGCCAGCCGCCCGCGGGTGTGCCCTGGTCCTTGGAGATCGACCAGGTATTGATCAATTGCGGCTCGCCGACGAATTCGCGCAGGTAGGGCAAGACGCGCGGGTGGTCGATGAGATAGTCGAAGGCGTCGCTCAGGCGCGGCAGGCCGTTGAGTCGGGTTTGGTGCGGGATCTGGGTTTCGCGGGTGGGGCGGCCGGACGAGCCGGGCGGCAGGGATTGCATCCACTCGTCGGGATAGTCCACGGCTTCCAAGGGGCGCAAGGCGTCGAGCAAGGTCGCGCATTCGTCCGGCGACAGCACGTCGCGGAGGACGAGGAAGCCCTGCAGGTCGAAGAGGAAGCGGTCCTCGAGCGTTACTGCGGTCATATCAGTTGATTCGCCTTTCGCGTCCTTCCCATTCGNGTTCGCGCAACACGTATTTCTGCACTTTGCCCGTCGAGGTCTTGGGCAATGGGCCGAATGNCACCGCATCGGGGCATTTAAAGTGGGCCAGCTGCTCCCGGCAGAAGGCGATGATGGCTGCCTCGTCAGCGCTGTGGCCGTCCTTGAGCGCGACAAAGGCCTTGGGTCTTTCGCCCCACTTGTCGTGCGGCATGGCCACCACCGCGCATTCGAGTATGGCCGGATGGCGGGCGAGCGCCTGTTCGACTTCAATGGTCGAAATGTTTTCGCCGCCCGAGATGATGATGTCCTTATGGCGATCGCGCAACTCGATATAGCCGTCGGGGTGCCAGACGGCGAGGTCACCCGAGTGGAAGAGGCCGTGGCGAAAGGCCTCGGTCGTGGCTTCGGGCTGCTGGTAGTACCCCTTCATAATGGTGTTGCCGCGCATGGCGACCTCGCCCAGCGTCTCTCCGTCGCACGGCACGTCGCGGCCGTCGCGGTCGACGACGCGGACCTCTTCGGCGGTGATGTAGCCCTGTCCTTGACGGGCGCGGAGCCGCGCCTGCTCCTCTGGCGGCAGGTTGTTCCACTCGTCGGGCCAGGTGCAGATGGCAATGGGGCCGTAGGTTTCGGTCAGGCCGTAGAGGTGGATCGGCTCGAAGTGGAGCTCCTGCATCCGCGCCAGCAGCGTCGGAGAAGGGGGCGCGCCGCCCATGGCGACGGTGACCGGATGATCGAGCGGGCGCGCCGCGGGGCTATTGACCATCATGANCTGGATCGTNGGGGCGCCGCTGTAGTGGGTGATGTGTTCGCGCTCGAGNAGGTCCCAGATGGCGGCGGGCTCGACCTGCCGCAGGCAGACGTGGGTGCCGGCGACGGCGGTGATGGCCCAGGTGCAGCACCAGCCATTGCAGTGGAACATCGGCAGGGTCCACAGGAAGCNGGTGTCGCGGTCGAANCCTATTTCGACGATCTGGCCCATGGCGTTGAGATAGGCGCCGCGGTGGGTGCAGAGCACGCCCTTGGGTTGGCCGGTGGTGCCGGAGGTGTAGTTCATCGACAGGGGGCTCTCCTCGTCGNCGACGACGCGNGGCAGCGGGTCCGCCGCTGCNGCGGCTAAGAATCGCTCGTAAGGGTCGTCGGTTTCGCCGCTGTCGGCGATGCGCACGAGCTCGAGCGCGGCGAGGTCGAGGTCNGCGACCTGGGGGTAGAGCGCCTCGTCGACAAAGAGGAAGCGCGCGCCGGAGTGCGAGAGGATGTAGTCGATCTCGCTGGTCTGCAGGCGCGTGTTGATGGGCACCAGGACGCCGCCTGCGGCAGGTACTGCGAAGTGGGCTTCGAGCAGCGCCGGGGCGTTTGGCGAGAGGATGGCGACGCGGTCTCCCGCGACGAATCCGGCGGCGTGCAGACCCGAGGCCAGGCGCGCCGCGCGCTCGGCAAACTGGGCATAGCTATAGCGCCTGCGGCCGTGGANGACGGCGGTCTTGTCGGGGTAGACGCGGGCGCTGCGGCGCAGAAAATCGACGGGCGTGAGTTCGCTGCGGTAGGCTTTGTCGGTCACGATGCTACCTTCCGGTATGGGCGGATACCGGCTTNAGATGAAGGCGAATGGNCGCTGNTGACGACGGCACGCGGTGCCTGGCTCCGACAGGTGGGGGCGTCGCGGCGATCAGGCCGGGCTCCATTCGGGCAATTGATATGACGGNCGGTGCGCAAAGCGCTTGAGCCGCAGCTGCAACCGCGCCTGCGCNGAGCGGCCGAGCTCGATTTCGACGTGGCGGCCCGACAGCGAGGCCTCTTCGCCGTCGAGTACCGCGCCGGTGAATTCGTGTTCGGCNAAGGTTCCGGCCTGGATCATCACCCGCCGCGGTGACACCGGGTCGGTGTTGACCAGCACTAGGTCGATGGAGTCGGCCGCTACCCGCTCGCCCAGCGCGGCGACAGCGGGCGGCAGGCCGGGGCGCTTCTGCGCCGGGTCGAAGTAGCGCACGTGCGTCAGCAGCATTCCCCCATTGTACATTGCCGCGGGCGAGCCCGTGGCCATTTGCAGCAGGCCCTCGGGGACGACCGGGTTCAAATTCTGGAAGTGGTAGCATTCGCGCGTCTCGGGGTCGCTGTCGTCGGCGTAGAGGCGGTCGAGGCTTTCCACAATACCGGTGTGGGTCTCCGCGATCATCTGGTCGGGATAGCCGGGATGCCGCCCTTCGACAAAGGCCAACCACGCCGTCGGCGGGCAGGGACCGGCTTTGCCTGCGTGCCAGTGGGGTGAGGTGATCTGGAAGTCGGCGCGGTCGGGGAAGACTTCGTCGAGCCGCGCCAGATCCTCGGCGCTCTGGCTCAGGTAGNANAGGTGGATATAGTAGAGCGGATCGGGCTTTTTGTAGTCGAACCAGCCGCGATCGCCGCGCCGGCCCGGCACTTTATACACGCCGTCCTCTTCCTCGCGCAATTGCCACAACGCATCCAGCTGCGAGCGGCAGAGATCGAGCCAGGAGAAGTCGCCGGTCATCAGCGCCGCGCAACTGCCGGCGACATAGGACGGCTCGACCATCATCCGNGCCCCGTGCGGCCAGCGCCAGCCGTAGTAGCCGCCCCACCACTTGCCGCCGTTGAGCTCGCCGATCTCNCCGCTCGGGCCGATGTTGTCGGGCAGGATACCGCCGTTTTGGTCGCGGCGGTCCATCCAGGTCTGGATGTAGTCGAGGACCCAGTTTTTGTATTTGTCGTCGCCGGTGTAGATATAGGCGTGGGTGACCATGCTGGTGGCGTAGAGATTGAGCGGCACGTCGCAGCGAGTCATGCGGCTGTTGATCAGTGCGAGCAGGCGCGCGAAGGTCTCGTCGTCGGTCCAGTCGGCTTTCGCAAACGGGTCGGAGGCGTCGAGACCCTCGATGTCTTCGAAGGGCGAGAGGTAGTCGGCGAGGATCGGCCGGTGGTAGGCCCAGTCCGCCGCGGTGGTTTCGAAGCGGGGGCCGCGGCTGCCGTTGAGCGGTGAGCGCAGCATTTTGCGCCCGGGGTCCCAGTTGGGCGCGAGCGGATCTTCTCCGATGTACATGGCCGCGTAAGCCAGCGCCTGCTGGCGATAGCGCTCAGGGTCGGCCAGGGCCAGGTAGTAGTGGTAGGTATAGCTCTCGCTGTGGTGGAACCAGTCGAAGCCGGTGACGAAGTCGCGCTCGACCGTGCCGTAGTCGCNGTATTGCCGGGTGATGCCGTCCCAGGCCTTCTGGCCGATCTCGTGGATATAGTCGCTGCCGCCGAGCAGGTAGAACAGCGGAAAGGACAACGCGCTTTCATAGCCATTGTCGGTGCCGTCCATGCTGGTCCATTCGCTGCGGTAAACGAGCTGACCATCNTCGCGCAGCGAGTGGTCGACAAAGGGCACGGCGGCGCGGTCCATCAGGTCGATCAGGTGGCGNTGGCGCACCGCCCAGTCGGGGGGCGTGACGCGCCTGGCGGCGGCGAGGGTGCGCACCATCAGAGTCGGGTGATGGTGAAGTTGGCGAAGCGGATCCAGTGCTCGCCTTGTTCCGGCCCGTTGTAGCACTGGATACTGACNTGGTCGTTGTTGGGGGCGGGGAGCTGGCCGGTTTCGGCGGTCTGGTAGTCGCTGTCGCCGTCTGGCCGGTACTGGGCTTCCCAGGAGTCGGCGGTGACGACCAGCCGCAGGCGCACGCCCTGGGCGGGCATGGGTTTGCGGCCGGGGATGATATAGAGGTCGCCGTCGATGAGCTCCTTGACTAGCTTGAAGACGGGCTTGCCGTCGTTGTACCAGGTGATGCCAGCTTGCTCGTATTGCTGGGTGGGCAGCGTGTGGTTGAAGACATCGACCTCGATGGCATAGGTGCCCTGTGAGCGGTCGGGGGCGGCGCGCAAGAGGGCGTTTTGGACCGTATCGGCGACGCCGGGCTCGACGCGGATTTCCAAGCCTGCGGCGGAATGGCGCCAGAAACCGCCGTGCTCGCGCAGCCAGGTCCAGCCGGCGTCGATGGTGTTGTTGAGAGTGTCGGTGAAGAGGGTTTGTTCCGTGGACATGGCGGAGTG
>PBOD01000004.1 GCA_002724215.1 Gemmatimonadota bacterium
GTCGAAGCTTTGCGCCGCCGCGTCGGCGTGGTGCAGCAGGACGTCTTCCTCTTTGCCGGGGATGTCGAGCAGAATATCGGTCTGGGCCAGGCAGGGATTTCGCGCGAGGCAATTGAGCGGGCGGCGCAAGCGGTTAATGCCGACGGTTTTATCCAGGGCCTGGCCGACGGCTATGCACACGCGGTGGCCGAGCGCGGGGCGTCTTTTTCATCGGGGCAGCGGCAGCTATTGGCCTTCGCGCGGGCGCTGGCGGCGGAGCCGGATATCCTGGTGCTGGACGAAGCCACGGCCAATATCGACACCGAGACCGAGCAACTGATCCAGGCGGCCTTGGTGGAGTTGATGCGGGAGCGGACGTCGATCGTGGTGGCGCACCGCTTGTCGACGATCCGCAAGGCCGACAAGATTCTGGTATTGCACCACGGGCGGGTGCGCGAGGAGGGCCGGCACGAGGAATTGCTGGCGCGGGCCGGGATCTATGCTCGGCTGCACCATCTACAATACAGGGGCGGCGACGAGCAGGAGGGGGATCCGTCGCTGCGAACGGCAGACGACGTGTGCTGAATGGGGGAGATTGTCCGCGTGGGCGGCGAGACGGCTCAGAACGAATCCTCGAACGCGATTTCACTCAGTGGTAGCTGACCTGGTTTAGGCCATGGGTCTTTGATCCCCTTGCCTACGGCTACCATCGGCCCCATGACGTGGTCTGCGGGCAGGTTTATCAATTTCGCTACGCCCTCGATATTGAAGCCGATCATGGGGCAGGACTGGTAGCCCAGGCTCTGGGCCGCCAGCATCAAGGTCTGCATCGCCATGCCGACGGACCAATGCGCTTCGTCGCGCTGGAATTGGTCGCCGCGCTTTTCGTGGAAAGGCCCTATCGCCTCGGGCACCAGCTCTGCGATATCCGGGGGGGCATCGCGCCAATAGCGCTCCGGCTCCTTCGCCCATGCTTTGACATCGGCCGTAAAAAGCACCAGCAGCGAGGCGTCCGTGACCTGCGATTGGCCACCGGCGAATTCCTCCCTTATGCACTGGCGCAGTGCAGGGTCGCGAAATACCACCAAGCGCCAGTGCTGGATATTGAAGCTGGTCGGCGCCTGGATTGTGGCTTCCAACAGGGTCTGCTCTTCGGCGTCGGTGAGGGTGTGGTTTTTGTCGAATTTCTTTATCGAACGCCGGGCGTAAATCGCTTCCAGTGTATCCATCGGATCTTTCCGTCTTAGATATTCTTGACTTCAGCTCGATAAAGAATGGGGCCAGTGNAGGACCGATCAGTNCAGGGNGTGTTCNGGCGCNAAGCCGATCAAGNCGCGCGCCCGGTCGATGCTGACGATGCTTTCGTCGCCCTCCAACTGCCTCTTGCGTGCGGGTATATCGGGGAAGAACAATTGCAACAACGCCTCGCTCTCGACGCCAGCCCGGTTAGTNGCCTGGGTGACGAAGAGNGGGTGCGCGCCNTCGTAGTCGGCGGNTAATCCCTTCGCAAAAGCCTGAGCNGAGTCCTCGGCNTGGATGCCGGTCCAGAAGTTGGTCAGCGCGGAGGTCATGCGCCGCTTGGCGAAGGCCTTTTCCTGCTCGGGCGTGAGTTTCTGGCCGCGTCGCCACTGGCGTGGCTTTTCCGACGCTCTTTCCCGCCGCGATTGTTCNACCTGCGCCCAGATTTCCGCCGCGCGCTCTTGGCNTTCTGCCTCCGGCAATTCCATCAATTCCCCNTAGGCCCGGCCCTGTCCGCCCATGCGCCGCGCCCGCTCTTTGTCGTCGGGGTCGTGTACGGCCGGCAGGCGCAGGCAGACGCCCGAAATCCCGTCCCGGCGCCAGAAATACTCGGCGGTTTCTTCGAGAAATTGCTTGGACAGCGAGTAGACGTCGGTGGTTTGCGTCGAGTGTTCCTCGTCGAGGGGGAAGTAGGACAATTGGAAAGGTTGGACCCCGAAGTTGAAGCCGAGCGCGTTGATCGAGCTGGCGCTGACGACGCGCTTGATGCCCGCCTCGGCCGCGGTCTGGTAGACATTGAAAGTGCCGGTACAGTTGATGTGGAAAATATCGGGCGTGGTGCCGCTCATCGGGCTGGGGATCGCCGCGAGGTGGACGACGCCCTCGATGCCGTCCATCTGCTCGCGGGTGGCGGCGTAGTCGGTGATATCGCAGGTGCGGAAGTCGGCGCCGGGGATATCGAGGTTTTCGTCGAGGCCGATGACGCGGACTTCGTGGCCGGNNCGNACCAGTCGTGCGACGCAGCGGCGACCGACCGTGCCGGTGCCGCCGGTTACGAGTACATACATAGGGTTGTTATCCAGTCTTAGCGGGTTGTTGAGGTTGGGCTGATAGAGAGGACAGGCTGCCGAGATTGCGCAGTGAGGGGAAGAGGCCGGTCCAGCCGGCGACGACCAGCAGGGTGCCGANGCCGCCGCTGACGACCGAGACGACGGGATTGGTGAGCTGGGCGACCAGGCCCGATTCNAAGCCGCCGATCTCGTTGGAAGAGCCGACAAAGATCGCGGTGACGGCCTGGACCCGGCCGCGCATCTGGTTGGGGACGCTCATCTGCGAGATGACGCGGCGGATGACCATGCTGACATTGTCGAAGGCGCCGGTCAGCGCCAGCATGGCCATCGATAGCCAGAAATGGGTCGAGAAGCCGAAGACGATGGTCGCCGCGCCAAAGCCGGCCACGCACCACAGCAGGGTTTTGCCGGCGCGCTCGATNGGTGGCATATGGGCGATGGCNAGGGCGGTTATGCAGGCGCCGATGGCGGGGGCGGCGCGCAGCCAGCCGAGGGCGGCTTCGGGCTCGAGGCCGACGGGGCCGAGGTCGATGATTTCGCGGGCGTAAATGGGCAGCAGGTAGACCGCACCACCCAAGAGCACGGCGAAGAGGTCCAGGGAAATCGCGCCCAGGAGCAGCTTCTGGTCGCGGACATAGCGCAGGCCCTCGCCTATTTGGCCGAACATATTGCCGCGCTCGCTGCGCGGCGCCGGGGGCAAGGTCATAGTGGTGAGAAAGAGGATCATGCCCAGCGAGGACAACGCGCTCAATACGTAGGCGGCCTGGATGTTGAAAACGATGATAACACCGCCGATGGCCGGTCCGGCGATACCGGTGATTTGCTGCAGGCTGGTCGACCACTTGGCGGCGTTTTCGAAGAGCTCGTCGGGGACCAAAAGTGGGGTGATGGCGCGCTGGGCCGGATGGCCGATGCGCAATAGCGATGCGTCGAGAAAGAGCAGCGCGTACATCCACAGTACGGGCAGCTGATAATAGCTGAACGCCGCCAGCCCCAGCGACGCCAGCGTCGCNCCGGCGAGGCTGATCATCATCAGTTTGCGGCGGTCGTAGACGTCGGCCAGGTAGCCGGCGGGCAGNGTGAAGAGCAGCATGGGGATGGCCTGGACCAGGCCGACCATGCCCAGCGACAGCGCNTGGCCGGTGCGGTCGTACATCTCCCAGCCGATGGCCAGCCCCTGCGCNGCGGTGCCCATGCGCACCAGNACGGTGGCGATGAGGTAGCGGCGGAAGCGCGCGACGCGCAGGCTGCTGTAGGGGTCGTGCTTGTCCTCGCTCAAGCGNGGCGTCCGGGGTGCGGCGAGGGCANGATTTCGTCGAGTGCGGTGAGGTCATTGGCGCCGAGTTGCCAGCTGGCGGCGGCGACATTGGCGATCACCTGCTCGGGCGCGGTGGCGCCGGCGATGATCGAAGAGACTTTCGGCTGGGCCGCCAAGCCGGCAACGGCGAGGTCGAGCAGAGTGTGGCCGCGCTGTTCTGCAAAGGCTATGAGGTGGTCGAGGCGGTCGAAGTTTTCATCGCTGAACAGGTCGTCGCCGCGCGGGGAGNCAGTCAGCCTGGCGCCCTCGGGCGGCGCTGTGCCGCGGCGGTACTTGCCGGTTAGAAAGCCCGATTCGAGCGGGAAATAGGGAATGATGCCGACGCCGTAGGCCTCGCAGTAGGGCATGACCTCGCGCTCNATATCGCGTTTGAGCAGATTGTAGTAATTCTGCACCGAGACGAAGTGGTTGAGGTGGTGGGTGCGGGCGACCCACTCGGCTTCGCACAAATGCCAGGCGTCGAAATTGGAGGCGCCGATATAGCGGACCTTGCCGCTCCGCACCAGGTCGTCGAGGGCGCCGAGGGTTTCTGCGATGGGTATGCGGCGATCGACGCGGTGGATTTGGTAGAGGTCGATATAGTCGGTCTGCAGACGGTCGAGACTGGCCTCGACGCTGGCCATAATGTGCTGGCGTGATCCCCCCTGTTGCATCGGGCCGTCGCCCATATTCATGCCGAACTTGGTGGCGATCAGCACCTGGTCGCGCTTGCCCTTGAGCCAGTGGCCGATGTGGACTTCGGACTCGCCGGCCGAGTAGATATTGGCGGTGTCGATGAAGTTGATTCCCGTCGCNAGGGCCTGNTCGAGGATGGCGAATGACTGCGATTGGTCGCAGCGGCGGCCGAAGTTATTGGTACCCAGGCCAACGAGCGAGACTTCGAGGCCGGAGTGGCCGAGTTGGCGGTATTCCATAGGACCTCTACTCGCTCAGGTCGCGGTNGGCAATCGCGTGGATATGCCNGGCGACGGGGGAAACCTGGAGGCTCTGGGCGGCGGCGGGTAGCGCCGCNGGCAGCCGGGCGAATGGCAAGGGCTTTTGCATGGCAACTCCTCAGATGGATTGGCCGGTGGTAGAATCGACGTTGCGGAAGATGTGGGCGAGCCGCTCGCGCGTCGCGGGACCGAGTGGTCGCCGCGCAAAGGACGCGAGATTGGCCTCAAGATGCTCGGCGTTGCCGGTACCCGAGAGCACGATGTGGACGCCGGGCTCGTCGCGGCAGAAGCGGTAGGCGGCATCGGGGAGCGATTCGGTTTCGGCGAGCAGGAAGTCGGGGAAGCCTTCGAGTTCCGCCGGGTCGAGNTGGCCCTTTTGCACGAGATCCTCAATGAAGGGGCGCAAGTGGTCGGGGTGCGCCAGCGCCTTGCGCACGGCGAACATGATCTGGATACCGACATTCTGCGCGATGGCTTTGGCGAGGACTCTTGCGCGCGCCGTTTGGTTGAGCAGGTTGAAGCCNACCATCAACACGTCCCAGAGGTCGTCGGCTAAAGCCTGTTGCAACATGGTATGCCCCATGTCTTCGCCGAACATCTCGCTGAGGCCGACGAAGCGGATCTTGCCCTGCTCTTGTGCCTTCTGCAGCTCGGGGTAGATATCCCGGACTAGATAGGGGTAGTCCTGGGGCACGACGCCGTGGAGGTTGTAGAGGTCGATATAGTCGGTGCCAAGTTTNTGCAGGCTCTGGTCGAGACTTGCGCGCAACATCCGCGGCGTGACGTCTATGTTGCGGGTGGATTTTTTGGTGGAAATGACTATGGATGACCGGTCACGGCATTTGAGCGCGCGGCCGACGACGGGCTCGGTGCCGTAGCCCTCGGCGGTATCGACGAAGTTGACGCCGCAGTCGAAGGCGCGGCGCAAGAGGTCGGCGGATTGCTCTTTGCTGAGGCCGTTTTTTTGTCCGATGCGGCTGGGGCCGCCGGCGCCGGCGCCCATGCGGGATACCAGGAGGTTGGTGCGGCCTAGGGTGGTGGTTTGCATTGGGGTTTCGGGGTGGACGGGTTCTGCAAGGGGCTCACCTCCGCTCACTCTCACTTGGCTCCTGCCTTGCTCCGAAGGGGGACACAACCGCTATGGTGAGTCCCTTGCAGAACTCTCAGCGGCTTGTGTGTGTATTGGTGTAAATACAACGACGGGCGTGGTATTATGGTGGATAATCAAACTAATCGGGGAAATGGTTACAACTCTGTGCGTCTTGGCGGGAGGACTATCGGGCGCTGGAGTACCGATTGGGGCCCACCGAGTTTTTTATGGTGAATGAGTTAAAGCGGATTTCACGTCCGCAGGTACCGGTGCAAATTGCGCAGATGTTGGACGACGACCTGGCCGAGCGGGCCAATGAGGCGGCGCGGGTCACAGCCCGCGGTGCGGGCCGCTGGCTACAAGGGGCGTTGCTCTATCTGCACGTGCACAATTGCGAGATCGGCGCGTTGCCGATCCATGCGCCGCAGCGGTGCTGGGTCATTCTGGGGGCGTGTAGCGCAAGTTATCGGCGATGGCGAGCAGGCCGATCAAAATCGCGGTGGCGGAGAGCCAGTAGATTGCGTCGAAGCGCAGCGCCAGGAGCGCCGGCAAGGCGGTCAGGCCGGTGAGCGCGTAGATCGCCAGCACCGCGCCGCGCCGCGACAGTCCTGCGCGGACCAGGCGGTGGCTGATGTGGTTTTTATCGCCGATCCAGGGCTTGGCTCCGCTGCGGATGCGGATGAGGTTGACACTGGCGAAGTCGTAGACGGGTACGGCGAGGACTAAAAGCGGCGCGAGCTGGTAGGGGCCGTAGAGCGTGGCCTCGGCGTAGGACCGGCTGAGGATGGCGGCGGCGGCGCTAGTGCAAAAGCCCAGGAACAGGCCGCCGGCGTCGCCCATGAAAATGGTCGCTGGGGGCAAGTTGTAGAGCAGGAAGCCACAGAGCGCGCCAAAGAGTGCCAGGCACAAGGTCGCCAGCGCGAAGTCGCGGAGCAGAAAGGCCATGAAGGAGAGCACGATCAGGGCGATGGCGGCGATGCCGGCTGAGAGGCCATCCATATTGTCGAGAAAGTTGAAGGCATTGGTCATCGCGCCGATCCACAGCACGGTGAGGCCGATATTGAGATAGGGCGCGTCGGGGAACAACGCCAGGCGGCAGGCGGGGGCGGCGAAGACGACGATGGCGATGATCCCCAGCTGCGCCAGGAGGCGCGTCAAGGGCGGCAGGCCGCGCCAATCGTCGATGAGCCCGGATAGCAGCAGCGCGCAGCCGCCCAGCAGCACGATCCAGAGATCACCCCCCGCGTGGACGAAGCCGGATCCGACGCGCACCAGGTCGACCAGCCAGAAGATATTGTCCTGCATCGCGTAGTCGCGCAGCGGCGGCAGACCGTAGGGGAGCGCGACGCCCAGCGTGAGGAAGAGGCCGCAGGCGATGGCGATGGCGCCACCGTAGGGCGTTGGCTGCTCGTGCGACTTGTGAGCGGCGGCCTCGGGGCGATCGACCAGGTCGCAGCGCCAGGCCAGCCTTTTGACCGGCGGCACGGCCAGTGCCGCGATGAGCATGGGCCCGCAGACCAGGGGCCAGAGGGGTAAAAGCGCGTCCATAGTGGTCCGGTGAATAGAGTTGCCCTAATATAGGAGCAGGTGGAGCCCTTGAGAAGCGGGCCAAATAACACGACGACAAGGAGAGCATGTGATATGCTGGCGATAGACGGCGGGACCAAAGTCCGCGCAACCCCCTTTCCCGCGCGGCATCTCTTCGGCGCGGAGGAGCGCGCGGCTGCGCTCAAGCTCTTCGACCAGGCGGTGGCGAGCGGTAGCGCGATCCACTACAGCGGCCCGGAGGAATTGGCCTACGAGGACGAGTTCGCAGCCTTTATGGGCGGGGGTTACGCCGACTTGGTCAATTCGGGCACCTCGGCGCTCTACGTGGCGCTGGGAGCTTTGGAGTTGGAAGCTGCCGGCGAGGTGGTGATCCCGCCGATTACCGATATGGGCGGGGCGATGCCGGTGGCGCTGATGTGCCTGGTGCCGGTGGTCGCCGACGCGGCGCCGGGCTCGTTCAATGCCGGGCCAGAGCAGATCGAGGCGGTGTTGACGCCGCACACCCGCGCTATCGTCGTCGCGCATATCGCCGGCGAACCGGCCGATATGGACCCGATTTTAGCATTGGCAGAGGCGCGCGGGATTCCGGTGATCGAGGATTGCGCCCAGGCCCACGGCGCGCGCTACAAGGGCCGGATGGCCGGCGCGCTGGGCGATATTTCGGCCTTTTCGACGATGAGCGGCAAGCACCACGCCACCGGACCGCAAGGCGGTGTGGTTTTCACGCGCGACGAGGAGTTGTGCTGGGAGGCCAAGCGCTTTTCCGACCGCGGCAAGCCCTTCAATACCGATGCCGACAGTAATACGCGCGCCGGGCTCAATCTCAACGGCAATGATTTATCGGCGGCGATCGGGCGGGTGCAGTTGCAGAAAATCGGGGCGATGATCGAAAGGCGGCGCCAGGTGGCGGCGCAGATCGAGGCGGCGATCGCCGACCTCGAGGCGGTGCGCCTGGGCTGGCGGGTGCCCGAGACCGAGGGCGTCTACTGGTTTATGCGCTTCCACGTCGACGCCGATAAGCTGACGGTTGATAAGGAGGCCTTCGCCGCGGCGGTGGCGGCCGAGGGCATACCGCTTACGGCGTCGTACCGTCACATTCCGTCGTATTGCAAGTGGTTTAAGGAACGCCGGGTTTTTCCCGGCAGCGACTATCCTTGGGGTTTGCCGGCTTACAAAGGCGACCGCAACGCTGAGTTTCCTTGTCCCAACGCGATCGCGGCGGTGGAGAGCCACTTTATCATGTCGATCCACGAGCAGTGGGATGAGCAGGAGGTGGCGGATGTGGCGGCGGCGCTGGCGAAGGTGGAAAAGGCATATTTGCGCTGATGCGATTAGCGCAAGGGGAAATAGAGCGCCAGCGCTTGGACGACGACACCCTCGCTGAGGCGCTGCGCCAGGTGCGCGACGCCGGCTATGTCATTTTAGAACGGACGATGGACCGTGCGTGGTGCGAGACGATGCGCGCGGCCTGGGACGGGCATATAGAGGGGCGCTTTGCAGGCGATTTATTGAGTATGCCCTATATCGATCCGCTGGCGATCGAAAATCCCTGGGCGGTACAGATCCTCGACGCGACGCTTGGCGAGGATTTTTTCGCCAAATTGCCCTACCACTGCAACTCCACCGCGCCCGACTGGCCCGACACGCAGGTGATCCACCGCGATCAATTGCACCTCTTTCCCGATCTGCCCCTGGCGCTGCCGCCGCACATGATGGTCGTACATATTCCGCTGGTGGATTTTACGGATGAGAATGGCAGCACCGAGTTGTGGCCGGGCACGCATCTGGTCACCGATGTGGGGGCTGAAATAGATCCGCACGACGTCGGCAGAGCGGGTGGTTTGGAGATGCGCGCGGAATCTATACCATCGGTTCGCGCCAATATGCCGGCTGGTTCGACGCTGGTGCGCGATATGCGCGTCTGGCACCGGGCCATGCCCAATCGCACCGACCAGCGGCGGACGATGCTGTCGCTGGTTTATCACCGCTATTTTCCGACGCTGGGCTATCAGTCTAAAGCGGCCGACCCGCTGCCGGACGAGGTTGTGGAGCGGCTATCGGAGCGGGCGCGGCAGATTTTTCGTTTTAATAAGCGGGAGGCGCACGGGTTGGGCTAAGTTCGCGCGTCAAGCCGCTGATTTGCGCTTCAGGCGAAAATTAGCGGCTGGTAAAAATTCGGCTGGTGGAAATTGGGCCGGGGCGTATCGACCGGCGCCCAAGAGCCCCAGTGCGGGTGCGAGGTCTGGTCGCCGCACTTGTAGAAATTGCCCAGCCACTCGCAGCCTGGCGTCGGGGTCTGACTGCCGAAGTACTTGGCAAAAAGCGCGAAGGGCACGTGGTATTCGACCGCCCAGGTGGTCGGCTCGGCAATTTCCGGCTCGACGATTTTGGGCAGGGTAGTCGCCATCTGGATGGTGGCGCCGTCCTCGTCGCTGACATTTTCGGTGTTGCGGCCCTGGTCGCGCTCTTCCGGCGATGGGCACCGGTGCAAAAGCATCGTACCGCCGCAATTGACCTCAAAGTTGAAATAGGCCTGCGAGCCGGTGATGGGCGCAACGAAGAACTCGACGCAGGAGTCGGTGCAGACCCCGTCTTGGAAGCGCTCGGCGACGGCGCGGACATAGCGATCCTCGACGCGAAAGATCAGGGCCAGNGCCCGCTCGTCGTAGAGCACCCGCACCTGGACNCGGGGCCGGTGGCCGGAGTCTGCCCAGGGGAAGTGGGTGATGGCNAGGGTTTCGGCGGTCTGCCACTGGGGGCGGTCCCAATCGGCNTCGGGNGCNGNGAGNGCGGCGGTGCGGTTNATGGTNTAGCGCATGGTATTTCCCNGTGANANNAANCGGCTTNGATCAAGGTGGCGTCCAATNATAACCAGNGGGGNCGATTCGTCAAAGCCGGCTNCGTCTCATGGCGTTCTATCTAGCTGTAACTGGCTGATTTAGCTGTTTGACAGGGAGGAGGCACCCCAGTAGATTCTAGGGAATATTAGGCGCCCGGCGGCGGCCAGGTGCCGATCGTTTATTTGCGAAAGGCAGGCACTTTGCGCAGAGCGTTTCTCTCCATCGCGGCCACGCTGTTCCTGTGCGGGACGGCCCAGGCCCAANTGCAAACCATTATCACCGACCATTTCNGGGTCCATTTCTTTCCCGGGGCCGAGGGNACGGCGCGGCGNGTGGCCGANACCTGCGAGGAGGTNTTCCCGGCGCTGGCGGCGGCCTACGANTANTACGACGACTTNCGTACTATCCACGTCATCGTCCTCGACAACTCCGACCGCCTCGGCAATGGCTGGGCCGACTACTACAGCAATACCATGGCGATCTGGGCCACCGCGATGGACTTCGAACTGCGCGGTACCCACGATTGGATCAAGAACGTGGTTACCCACGAGTTGGCGCATATCATCACGCTCAACAAGTCGCGCAAGAAATGGCCNATGCAATTCGCGCTGGTCTCGGTGTCGCGCTTCGACTCCAANCCCGATATCACCTTCCAGTTTCCGCTCTACCACCAGAATGTNCCGCGTTCCTGGAGCGAGGGCATCGCCCAGTACGGCGCATATAAATTTGGCTACGATAGCTGGGATTCGCACCGCGATATGCTGTTGCGGATGGCGGTGCTGGAGGACGACCTGCTATCGTGGGAAGAGATGGGCACGGTATACGATCGCGGCGGCAAATTTTACGGGGAGTTCGTCTATAATCAGGGCTACTCGATGATGTTGTACATCGATCAGCAGTACGGCCCCGATAAGGTCGACGAGNTGACCCACCACGTCGGTTCGATGAGCTTCGATCCGGCGATCCAGCGGGTGCTGGGCGTGTCTGCCGACCGATTCTACGAAGACTGGGCGGCGTTTCTANCCGAGAATTACCGCCGGCTCGAGTCCGAGATCCGCAGCCGCGGCTACTTCGAGGGCGTGCCANTCGACGAAGTCAACGAGGGCATCCTCGAGTATTTTCCTGCGCTGTCGCCCGACGGCAGCAAGCTGGCCTATCTCACCAGCGAAAACCAGGATTACGCGATCACCGTCATCAAGATCTACGACTTCGAGACGGGAGAGAAGAAGGAGCTAGAGAAGACGGTCAATACCCGGATGTCGTGGTCGCCCGATGGCAAGCAACTGCTTTACACCCGCAACAAGGGCGGCTTCAGCGACCTCTATATTCACGATTTCGAAGCGGACAAAGAGCGCCGCATCAGCGCCAATTTGCGCGCCAAGGATCCCGCCTTCTCCCCCGACGGCGAGCGCATNGTCTTCGTGCACAATGAGGACGGGACCCATAACCTCGGTTTGATCGACCGCGACGGTACCAATCTGACCTACCTGACCAATAACAACGATGCCACCCAGTACTACGCGCCGCGTTTTTCGCCCGATGGAAAATGGCTGCTTTTCTCTTTGTTCCGCGGCGAAGACCGCGATGTGGCGATGATCCGCGCCGACAGCCCGCCGCGGCCCGAGGCATACGACTACAAAAAGACGTCGACTATGCGGGCGCTGGCCAAGATGATGCGGAAGGGAGAAGCGGCGGTGGAGGGCGAGGACGAGGAAATCGACGTCTTCCCCGACAGCGTGGCCTTCGCCCATCCCGACTCGTCGGGCTTCCGCGCGCTGGTGGCTTCGTCCGCCGACGAGCGCGATCCCCACTGGCTGTCCGACGGTTCGGGCTTCGTCTTCTCCTCGGATCAGAGCGGGATTTTCAACATCTACCGCTACCATATGGAGAACGGAGAGGTCGAGCAGTTGACCAACGTGGTGGGCGGGGCCTTCGCGCCGACGGTGGCCAACGATGAGGTGGTCTACAGCTCTTACCACTCCAACGANTACAGTCTGCACCGCTTCAGGTTCGGTGAGTTCGAGCGCGCTGCCTACTTCGAACCAGTGGCGATGCGCGATTACCGCTCGATCTTCGACGGGCCTACGCTCGCCACCCAGTACACGATGGGCCGTTACGGCGGGCGCAACGTACTGCGCTATATTCCGCTGCTGCAGGTTGGCCCGACCTTTGTCGGCAATACCTTCGGCCTCAATCAGGCCAGCGGCGGCATGCAGTTCTCGGTTGGCGACATGCTCGGCGGCCAGCAGTTTACCGGCTGGGGGGTCGTCGGCAAGAATATGCGCGATGCCACCGACCTCAACACCGACTTCGGTTTTTACCTGCAGCGTAGCCTGCGCCCGGCGGTGGGCAACAACCGCACCTTCAACCCCTCGTTCTACATCGCCGGCCGTCGCCGCGAGATAGACAATTTAATCAAGACCAGCCAGGTTAGCATCGATACCCTGGCTCCGACCAATATTTACCCGGTGCCGGTCGATTCGGTGACCAATCTGCTGATCCCCAACGCACAGCAATACGTCTACCAGGGCAACAGTCGCCAGGATCTCTTCAAGACGGTTCTCAACCAGTTGGCGGTCGGTGTCGATATGTCGCTGACGCGCCGCACCCAACTCAACAGCCTCTACATGTATCGCAACTACCAGGAGAGCTGGACCCTNCGCCACTTTCGCAACAAAAACCAGATCTACCTGGTGCAGGAGGANGAGCAGGGCAATCCCGTCGATGTCTCCGGCGTGCTNGATCCGGCGCTTNTGGGNCAAGACACCCTGCTGGTCGACCGCCAGGACCCNCTGGGCTTCTACAACGGCGTGGATTTCTTCAGCACCCACCTGCTGAGCTTGGCCTGGCGTTACCAGAAGATCAACCCCACGGCGGATTCGATCATCAATCCGTCGGGGCGGGCGCTGTCTTTCGTCTACCGCTACATGATTCCGACCGTCGCCGATTCGCTGGCCCAGCCCACGCCTGCCAATGGTGTCCCCAGCGACCAGTTCGTCGGCGTCGACCGCAAGCTGCGGGTCAACGAATACGTGGCGGCCTACAACGAGCGGATCGGACTGCCCTTCGACAACTCGCTCAATATCAGCTTGATCGGTGCTTACAAGAACATCAGGCTCAAGCCGCGTTTTATCGAGGACGGCGGCTTCTTTGAGGGGCGCTTCTACTGGCCGTTGCGCTACTATATCGGCGGGCGCAACTTTCTCAGCGGTTATCCCTATTTCACCGACTCGGGCTCGAAATTGCTCTACGCGCGTGTCGGCTACGGTTTTCCGGTGCTCAAGCGATTGAGCAGTCGTTTCATCAACTTCACTTTCTCCAAACTCTACGCCGAGCTATTTGCCGAAGCGGGCGCGGTGGGAAATTTCTCTCGTTTCAAGGATATCGATTTCAATACCGACAGTTTCCTTACCGATGTCGGCGGCGAACTGCGGCTGCAGCTTTTCACTTTCTATCGCATCCCGATGTTTGCCTTCTTCCAGGTTGCGCACCCGCTCAACCGCGACCGCGTCGCCGAGGAAGTGGGGCCCATNGACAAGTGGCGCTACTANTTCGGCTTCGGTCTCTAAACCGGGGAGCTGTTCATGGCGAAAATCGATCAGCACAAGCTGGCNTTGCAGCTCAAGGTCGCGGAGGTGCTCAAGATCCACGCGCGACGGCGGCTGATGGCCGAAGCCTACGACTATTGGCGTCGCCTGATCCGGCCCAATTGAATGCCACCATGCTGAAACTGACGNGATTGCCTCACGGGACCAACCGCAANCGCGCGTTGCGGCANCCGGTCGACTCTCGGCAANCAGAGGTCGATCTGGCCGAGTCGCAACGCTTGTTCCGCCGTTTCTGGAAGCTATGGCAGGCGTCCCAACGCCGACACGGGGTTGGGGCTTGATGGCGCGACTATTGTGGGTCTTGGCTGCGCTGGCGCTGGCATGTGCCGAACCGCCCCCGAGCGAAAGGGACGCTGACGAATTCGCGCACCTGTTGACCGCGGAGGGCGTCCACGTCGATTCAGTGGGGGTCCGCAACCTCGCCCAGGGCGATACGCTGGTCGATTATGCGCCGCTGGTGGCGATAGAGACGACGGTCAAAATACCCTCCGCCGCCGACGGCGGCGAAGTGTTCGCCTGGGAATTCTACGCCGAAGAGCTCAATCCCGTGAAATTGATTGTCGTGCGCTACCACNCCGACGGCGAACACCTCGAAATCGTCGGCGAGAGCGAGACCTTCGTACCGGCGCGCACGGGTGTCAACCGCCACGTGTTGCGCGAGCCGATACCGGTGCGNTTCAAGGACATGATCGGCTTTGTGCAGCCCGCCGCGGCGACATTGCCGTTCCGNAACGTGAAGGGTTGGAAAACGCTTATTGCCGCCCGGCCGCTGGAGCGGCCGCTGATGCGCCGCGACCGTTTCGCGATGTACGGGTGGCGNTATTCGCTGCGGGTTTTTTGGCGCGTAGCCGCAGCAGCAGAGGAGGGGTCATGAGATGGGGCGCAGTGGCCGTTTGCCTGGGCTTCTTGGCCGGCTGCGGCGGGGACGAGGAGCAAGCGCTGACGCCGGCGCAGGCCGAGATTGCCGAGATCCGTCAGGCACTGGAGGTAAGGCCCGACGCGCCGCTGCTCCACTTTCANTTGGGCCAGACCTACCGCAAGCAGGGGTTTGTCGATTCGGCGCGTGCGGCTTTTGAGCGCAGNATCGGGCTCTATGGCGCCTTTGCNGAGGCGCANCTGGCGCTGGCGCAGATCTATTACGAGGACGGAGATCTCGAGCGATCTGTTGCGGCCTACGAGCAGACGGTGCGCTTCGATAGTCGCAATGCGGCGGCCTTCAACAATCTGGGTTTCATCTACAAGAAGCTGGACCGGCTCGACGAGGCGGTCAAAGCCTACGAACTGGCCATCGNTGCCGACACGCTCTTCGCGCAGGCNTACAATAATCTNGGCCAGTTGCTCAAGACGCGGCAGGAGGATGAGCGGNCGGTAGCACTCTTCCGTCAGGCCATCGCGCTCAAGCCCGATCTGGCCGAGGCTTATGTCAATCTGGCCGGGGTCTACAAAGATAAGCTGACCGCCGACGAGGCGGCGGTGTGGCGGATGTTTTTGCAGCAATTCGGCGATGAGCAGCAGTACAGCCAGCACGCGAGGGAGCGGTTGCAGGTTTTGGAGACGCCGTGATGGGGTGGGGCTGTTAGGCTGCGTTTCACGCTGCGGTTTCTTAACAGAATTTGGCATAGCGCTCCGACCCCCGAGCCTTTCGCTCCGAGGGAGGAGGAGCTCCTTCGTTCCTCCTTAACCAATCATTCCGCAGATTTGCCCTCCCGCAACATTCCCCGCACCAACCGCGCATAACTCGCACTCGACAGCAGCACCATCGCCGCCGCTACCGCCACCAGCAGGTCGCGGACCATATTTGGGGCCTGTAGCACGTAGCTGAGCGACATAAAACCCATGGTGGCGGTGGTGTACTTGCCCCAGCGGTTGGCGGCGACNACCAGGCCACGCGCGCGCAAGAGCCACAGGCCTACCAGNACGATCACNGCGTCGCGGACAAGGAGCATCCCCAGAAGCCACAGCGGCAGATCGCGCCAGTAGACCAGTGCGCCGAGCAGGCAGGCGAGGAAGATCTTGTCGGCGAGGGGGTCGAGGACTTTGCCCAGGCGCGAGATCTGGCCGTAGCGCCGNGCGACCAGACCGTCGCCGAGGTCGGTGGCGGCGNCGAAGAGCAAGAGCAACACAGTGGCGAGCCGGGCGGCTTCNCCCTGGGCGATGAAGTAGAAGAGGAAGGGGATGAGCAGGACCCGCAGGCCGCTGAGTAGATTGGCCAGCATCGGCGGGTTATTGCAGCATTTCGCGGGCGTGGCGGCGCGCGGTGTCCGATATGGTATCGCCAGCGAGCAGGTAGGCGATTTCTTCGGTGCGATCCTTTTCGTCGAGGGCCACNACCTCGGTGACCGTGCGCTTTTTGACNTGGCGTTTGCGCACCGAGAAGTGCTGGTCGGCCAGGCTGGCGATCTGTGGCAGGTGGGTGATGGCGATGGTCTGGTGCGAGGCGGACAGCGCCTGCATCTTGCGACCTACGGCGGCGGCGATATGGCCGGAAATNCCAGCGTCGATTTCGTCGAAGACCAGGATCGAGACCAGGTCGCGCTCGGCGACGGCTTCCTTGAAGGCCAGCATTANGCGCGAGATCTCGCCGCCCGAGCCGATGCGCGCCAGCGGCCGCGGCGCCTCGCCGGCATTGGCGGAGATGTGGAAGGCGACCTGCTCCATGCCGTGTTCGGNGGCGGCGTANCGGCGTCCGTCGCGCTCGACCGGGCCTTCTGGATCCTCGGCGGTATCTAGGTCGGTGCGGAATTGCGCTCTGGTCATGCCCAGTTCGCTGAGCGAGGCGACCAGTGCCCTGGATAGGGCGGCGGCGGCCTTGGCGCGAGCGGTCGATAGCGCGAGGCAGCCGGCGGCGAAGGCCTGCAGCGCCTCGTCGCGTGTAGTCGCGGCGGCGGCGATCTCGCTGTCGAGCGCGTCGGTGCGGTCTTCCTGGTCGGCCAAGACGCGGGCGTGGGCGAGGACCTGGGCGAGGGAGCCGCCGTATTTTTTTTTGAGGGCGTGCAGGTCGTCGCGGCGTTCGCGCAGCTGGTCGGCGCGCCCCGGCGAAATGGCGATCTTGCGGGTGTAGTCGTGGAGATTGCGGGCGAGGTCTTCGACTCCGTAAATCAACTCTTCCAGCGCGGCGGCCTGGGGACCGAGCGAGAGGTCGATTTCTAATAGCCGGTCGAGCTGGCGGCGGGCCTGGGCGAGTTGTTCGGAGACGGCGCCTTCGCGCTGGTAGAGCAGATCGTAGAGCTCGAGGCCGTTCTGGACCAGGGTCTCGGCATTTGCGAGGATTTGCAATTCGCGCTCGAGCAATGGTTCCTCGTCGGGTTGCGGATCGAGCGCGTGAATTTCCTCGAGCTGGAAGCGGCGCAGCGAATCCTCGGCCTGCANCGCNTTGCGCTCGGCGGACAGCTTTTTGAAGCGGGCCTCGCCGTCGCGGTAGGCGCGCCATTGGGCGGAGACCTTTTCGCGCCGGTCGTCGAGGCCACCGTAGGCGTCGAGGAAGCGGATGTGGGTTGCCGGATCCAAAAGCGACTGGTGCTCGTGCTGGCCGTGGAGATCTACCAGCGCGGCGCCGATCTGCTTGAGACGCTTGACCGGCTGGCCCTGGCCGTTGACAAAGGCCCGTGAGCGACCCCCGGCCTGGATTTCGCGGCGCAGGATCAGCTGGTCGTCTGCGAGCGGCACGTCGAGCGCGGCCAGGCGCGGGAGCTGCTCGTCGGCGAATTCAAAGAAGCCCTCGANCGCGCACTTGTCGGCGCCGTCGCGTACCAGTTCAGCGCTGCTGGGGCCACCGAGGATTGAGTTGAGGGCGCCGATGAGGATCGACTTGCCGGCGCCGGTCTCGCCGGTGATGGCNTTGAGGCCGGGCCCGAATTCGATCTCGACCTCCTCGATCAGGGCGAAATCGCGGATGTAGAGACGGGTTAGCATGGCCTGGGGCGGCGCGGTTATTCTTCGCCCTCGTCCTCTTCCCCGTCGAGGAAGTCGAGGCGGAACTGGCCCTCGTCGTCGCTGGTGAGNACCTGGACGCGCTTGCGGGTCTGGTCGAGCCACTGGCTGCAGGTGCGCGAGGCGGCCACGCCCTGCTCAAACACCGCCAGGGCTTCTTCGAGCTTGAGGTCGCCGGCCTCGAGGCGCTCGACGCTCTCCTCGAGCAGGGTCAGGGCTTCTTCGAACGATTCACTCGGTTCACTCATCAAGGGTCTCCTCTACGGAACAGATAGCGCCCCCGTGGTGGAAGCGCAAGCGCAGTTTATCGCCCGGCGCGAGGTCGGCGCCGTCGCGGATCGGGGTACCGTCCTTTTCGGCCAGGGCGAAGCCGCGCGCAAGGCCGGTGAGTGGGCTCAGGTCGTCGAGGCGCACCGCGGCGTTGCGCATGGCCTCGACCCGGGTGCGCAAAAACCAGTCGAGGGCAGTNTNCAGATCCTGGCGCCGCTCGTCGAGGTACAGGCTTTGCTGCTGCAGGCGGTCGTCGAGGCGGGCGAGCAGGCGGCCGGGTTCGCAATGGGCGAGTCGTTCGCGCAGCGCGTCGAGATAGCGGTCCATCTCGCTCTGCAGCCGCAGGCGTTGCTCGACGACCCGCTGGCGCAGCGCGCCGCGCTCGCTGGCGACTATTTCGGCGGCNGCCGAGGGGGTTGGGGCGCGGTAGTCGGCGACGTAGTCGGCAATGGTGTAGTCGATCTCGTGGCCGACGGCGGNGATGACGGGTTTGGCCGATTGGTAGATGGCGCGGGCGACGGCTTCGTCGTTGAAGGGCCAGAGGTCTTCCGGTGCGCCGCCGCCACGCCCGACGATGAGAATGTCGATATCGTCGAGCTGGTTGAGGTCGGCGATAGCTCTGGCTATTTCGGGGGCGGCCTCTGCGCCCTGGACCCTGGCCGGGCGCAGCACGAGCTGAAGCCCGGGCGCGCGGCGGCCGAGCACCTGGACGATGTCGCGGATTGCGGCGCCGGTGGGAGAGGTGACGACCCCTACTGTTTGCGGATAAGCTGGCAGCGGGCGCTTGCGATCGTCGGCGAAGAGCCCCTCGGCTTCGAGGCGGTTTTTGAGTTGCTCGAAGGCCAGCGCCAGTTCGCCGATGCCGGAGGGTTTTATCTGGGTGGCGTAGAACTGGTAGCGACCGGCGCGTTCATAGACCGAAACGTGGCCGTAAACCAGCACCTGCATGCCCGGTTCGGGCTCGAAGGAGAGCCGGGAGGCCTGCCACTTGAACATCACCGCGCTCAACTGGCTCTCGGCGTCCTTGAGTGTGAAGTAGCGGTGGCCCGAGGTGTGGTGGGTGTACTGCGAGATCTCGCCCTCGACCCAGCAGGCGGGCAGGCCCTCCTCGAGCACGCCCTTGACCTGGGCGGTGATTTCGCTGACAGAAAAAGGGCGCGCGCCGGTGATTTCGGCTTCGGCCAGGGCAAAGAGGTCTTCGGACATGGGTGCCTATNCGGATAGTGGAAGAGCGGTGCTTGCNAACAGGATAGGCACCCGGCCGTACCGGGTCAAGGTTCGTTGAGGCGCAGTCGTTCGATCCGCGTGGCGCAGCCGTTCGCGGGGTCGGCTTCGACCAGTGCGCCGCACAGTGTCGCCGGACCTTCGGCGGGTTTGAAACGGGTGGGAATCTGGGTCAGAAAGCGCTGTAGCGCCATTTGGGGACGCACGCCGATTACCGACGTCTGCACTCCGGTCATGCCGGCGTCGGTGAGGTAGGCGGTGCCGCCGGGCAGGANGCGCTCGTCGGCGGTTTGCACGTGGGTATGGGTGCCGACGACGGCGGTGGCCAGGCCGTCGAGGTGGAAGCCCATGGCGACTTTCTCGGCGGTGGCTTCGGCGTGGAAGTCGACAAAGACCAGGGGGGTTGCGGCGCGGAGACGCTCAACCTCGGCGCGNCCGGTGCGGAAGGGGCATTCGGTGNTGGGCAGGCCGGTGCGACCCTGCAGGTTGAGTACGGCAACGGCGGTGCCGTTGCGGGCCGGCAGCACGACCGAGCCAATGCCGGGNGCCTCGGGGTAGTTGAAGGGGCGCAGCACGCGGTCGGTTTTTGCGAGGTAGGGGATGAATTCGCTGCGGTCCCAGACGTGGTTGCCACTGGTGATGACATCGGCGCCGTAGGTGTGCAACTTGCGGGCGATCTTGTCGGTGAGGCCGAAGCCGCCGGCGGCGTTNTCGCCGTTGGCGACGACCAAATCCACCCCGCGCTCGCGNACCAGTTCGGGGATCAGCGCGGCGGCGACCCGCCGGCCCGGTCGTGCGAANATGTCGGCGACGAAGAGGATCTTCACCGCGCGTAGTGCACCGCGCGNACCTCGCGCACGAGGCAGATGCGCAGTTGTCCGGTGTATTCGAGTTCCTGCTCTATTTTGGCGGTGATCTCGTCGGCGAGCTGGTCGGCGTAGGTGTCGTCGACCAGCTCGCTATCGACCAGCACTCGGACCTCCTTGCCGTTTTGCAGGGCGAAGGCCTGGCGAACCCCAATGTGCGAGGCGGCGATCTCCTCGACTTGGCGCAGGCGGCGGGTGTATTCTTCGACCTTCTCTTTGCGNGCNCCCGGTCGGTGCGTCGAGATCTCGTTGGCGGCCTCCACNAGNACNGCAATGGCCGAGCGCGAGGGGATGTGTTCGGAATGGGTCTCGATAACCTGGACGACNTCGNTGCTCTCGTGGCACTTGCGGGCCAGCGCGGCGCTATTCTGGACGGGGTCGCTNCCGAGGTCGAAGTCCTGCGCCTTGCCGATATCGTGCAGTAGCCCGGCGCGCCGGGCCAGGGTTACATCGAGGTCGAGCATCTCGGCCATCATGCCGGCCAGCAGGCCGACCTCCTTGCTGTGGGCGAGCAGATTCTGGCCGTAGCTGGTGCGGAAGCGGAGCTTGCCCAATACTTCNAAAAGCGGCTCGGCCAGATCGTGGATGCCGAGGTCGAAGGCGGCTTTGGANCCGGATTCGCGGATCATCTCCTCGACGTCCTCGCGAGCTTTCTCGTAAACCTCCTCAATGCGGCCCGGGTGGATGCGGCCGTCGAGGATGAGTTTTTCCAGGGTATTTTTGGCCACCTCGCGGCGCAGCGAGTCGAAACCCGAGAGCATGACCATGCCGGGTGTGTCATCGACGATCACCTCGACGCCGGTAATCATCTCGAAGGAGCGGATATTGCGCCCGTCGCGGCCGATGATGCGGCCCTTCATGTCGTCGGAGGGGATGGGGATCACCGAGATGGTGCTCTCGACGGCGAGTTCGCCGGCGAAGCGCTGGATGGCGCGGGTGATGATTTCCTTGGCCTCGAGGCTGGCGGTGGCGATGGCGGTGTCTTTGATCTCGCGCACCTTGCGGGCGGCAAACTGCCGGGCGCGGTCCTCGAGTTGTTCGATGAGNATGCGCNGCGCTTCCTGCTGGCTAATACCGGCCAGTTCCTCCAGTTGCAGGCTCTGCTGGNGGACCATGTCCTGGACTCGGNTTTCGGCCGTAGCGAGTGCNGCCTCGCGNCGTTCGAGTTCCTGCTCGCTTTTNATTTGGCTGCGCTCCTTGCTCTCGAGCANGTCGACTTTGCGGTCGAGTTGCTGGTCGCGCTCGATCAGGTTGGCTTCGAGGTTGCGCAGCGTGCGCTTCTGCGATTCTTGCTCTTTCTCCAGNGGCCCGCGCGTGCGGCGCCACTCATCGCGGGCTTCTAGCAGGGCGGTTTTCTTGAGGTCTTCNGCCTCCTGTTGGGCATTGGCGATGATCTGGCGAGCGCTGGCCTGGGTATTTTGCATCTTGCCGCGCCGCACCCGATCGCTCACCAGCCAACCGAGCAGGCAGCCACCGGCAAAAAAGGCGAAGGCCAGACCGATGAGGAACAGGGTAGCGAAATCAGGCAAGGGCGTTTTCTTTCTCATTGGGCGCCCGCGTGGGCGCTATAGTACCGGGCGCTTGAACTACAGGAACAGAAGCGCTGCGCCGTCCATCTGCGATGCGGATGCGGCGCGCGGGTGCATCAGCGGTCGGTGGCTTCGACTTCGGCGAACAGGCGGCCGAGCGAGGCGGTGAGCCGGGATGTCCGTTCGGCGATGTCGGATTCGGTGGCGGCGTGGTCCTCCCGAATAGAGAGAAGNTCGTCCACCAAATTCAGGCTGGCCAAAACCGCGACCTGGAGGGGGGAGGCACCGGTGCGGAGTTCGCCCTTGACCTGGTGCATGCGCTTATCGACCAACCGGGCAATGTGCTGCACGTGATCGGCGGAATGATCCTGATCGACGCCCAGAGTATAGGTCTTGCCAAATATATTGGCTACGGTATTGGTCGCCATGGCAGCGCCTCCTTAGAGATCTAGCCCGTCCAGGCGGGTGAGGATATTCTCGATGCGTCCCTTGATCTCCTCCTTGCCGCGGTTGGATTCTGCGTATTCGGATTCGACCGTTTTTAATCTTTCGTTCTCGGCGCTGACGACGCTTATCTCCCCTTCGAGCCCCTTTATATGGTCCTTGAGTTCGGCGTTTTCGCTGCGGGTCTTCTCAAGGACATCCATGAGGCGAAGGACTTCTTGTTCGAGGCGTTCGAAATTCTGNTTTACGTCCATTGGATTTGGTCTATGCTCCCGTCGGTCAGGTTAGCGCAAGCGGGCGCTAAAATGCGTTTCGAGGCTCTTGAGCATGGCGTCGGTCGCCGCGTCGGCCTGCGCGTCTTGCAGGGTGCGCTCGGGGTCGCGCAGGCGGATGGCGAAGGCCAGGCTCTTGTGGCCCTGCTCGATCTGTTCTCCCTGGTACAGATCGAAAACCTCTATGGTCTCGACCGTCCGGGGAGCGGCTTCGCGCATGGCNGCGACGAGGTCGGCGGTGGNGATGTCCTCGCGGACGACCACCGCCAGATCGCGCTCTATGGGCGGGAACTTGGGCAGTGCTGCGAACGCGCGATTCCGCCCGAGCCAGTGTTGCGCCAAAGCGTCGAAGGCTATTTCAAAGATATGTACTTGGCGCTCGAGATCAAATGCTGCGCAGAGATCGGGCGAAATCTGGCCCAACCAGCCGATAGCCTCGTCGGCGAGGAAGACGCGGGCGCAGTGCCCTGNGCGCAAGGCCGGATGATCGATGCGCTCGCAGCGGAGATCCGGCGCATCAACAAGCACCTCGAGCAGGCCCTTGAGATCGAAGAAGTCGGCCTCGCGGGCATCGGCGGCCCAGGGCGATGCCGAGACGCGGCCGGCCCACAGAGCCGCCAGACGCAGTTCTTCATTGGGCAACTCGGCGCCGGCGGCGAAGCACTTGCCCAGTTCGAAGACCGCGACCCCCGGGGCACGCTGGTTGAAGTTGCGGCGCGCCGCGTCGAGGAGGCTGGGCACGAGGGTGGTGCGCAGCGCGTTTTGCGCTTCGGTTGGCGGGTTGGCCANGCGGACCGCGCCCTCGGTNGCACCCGCCAGTTCGAGCCAGCGCGATTCGACGATGGAATTGCTGACGACTTCGTCCAGTCCGAGGCCCAGAAGCTTGTGCCGGGCGACGCGGCGCAAGGCCAGGTGGGGGTCGCGCTGGGTGAGCCAGGGGCCAGAGGCGGCCTGGCNGCCTTCAATGCGGTCGAAGCCGTAGATGCGTCCAATTTCCTCGATGAGATCGGCTTCGCGGGTGAGGTCGGGGCGGAAGCTTGGCACGGTGACGCGCAGTGGGGAAGGGGCGTTGTCCCCGGTAGCGGGCGATGCCTCTTCGACGGCACAGCCGAGGCGCTCAAGGGTCTGGATCATCGCCGCCGCGTCGAGGTCGGTGGCCAAAAGGCGGTTGGCGCGCTCGACGCGCAGCGATATTTCGGGGCGACGACCGGGCTTGGGNTAGGCATCGAGCGCGCCGGGTGCGACGNGGCCGGCAGCGATTTCGGCGATCAGGGCGGCGGCGCGGTCGATGGCGCGGACGGGCGCGTCCCAGTCGGCACCGCGCTCAAAGCGCATGGCCGCCTCGGTNGCNAGGCCCAACCGGGCCTTGGCCAACCGCACGCGCGACGGGGCGAAATANGCGCTNTCGAGTAGGATGTCGGTGGTGGTCGNCGAGACTTCCGAGTTGGCGCCGCCCATGACGCCGGCCAGGGCCACGGGCTTGACGCTGTCGGCGATGACCAGCATATCCTCGTCGAGTTCGCGCTCGTTGCCGTCGAGGGTTTCGAGGGTTTCGCCGCCGCGGGCGCGGCGGACGACGATGCGCTTCTCGTCGAGTTTGGCCAGGTCGAAGGCGTGTAGCGGATGGCCTAGCTCGAGCAGGACGAAGTTGGTGATATCGACGATATTGTTGATCGGGCGCTGNCCCACCGCCTGCAGCCGGCGCTGTAGCCAGGTTGGCGACGGGCCGACTTTTACCCCCCGTACGACGCGGCCGACATAGCGCGGGCAGTCGTCGGGGACGTCGATATCGATCTGTACCTCCTCGGCAGTGGGGACGCCACTTTCGGCGAGCGCGAACTGCGGCGGGCGCAGGGGATTGCCGGTGAGGACCTGCACCTCGCGGGCGATGCCGAAGAGGCTGAGACAGTCGGGGCGGTTGGGGGTGATCTCGAAGTCGATGATTACATCGTCGAGTCCGACCGCCGCGGCAAAGGGGCTGCCGATTTCGAGGTTGTCNTCGAGTACCATGATGCCGTCGTGGTCGTCGCCGAGGCCGAGTTCGTCTTCGGCGCAGATCATGCCGTGCGACTCGACGCCGCGGATCTTGGCCTTTTTGATCACGAGACCGCCGGGCAGGGTGCAGCCGGGCAGGGCCACGGCGACGGTCTGGCCAGCGGCGACATTGGGCGCTCCGCAGACGATGGTGTTGACTGCNGAGCCGACATCGACTTCGCAGACGGTCAGGCGGTCGGCGTTTTCGTGGGGGCGGCAGGCCTCGACGCGACCGACGACCACGCCGTCGAGGCGCTTGCCGAGGTCGTCGACGCCCTCGTATTCGAGGCCGGCCATGGTCAGGCGCTCGACCAGTTCGGGCCAATGCCAGGAATAATCGACGTAGTCTTTAAGCCAGTTGCAGGTGATTTTCATAGGTNCATTCGTTTAGAATTGTCGGGTGAACCGCAGGTCGTTGTCTAAGAAGAGCCGGATGTCGTCGATTCCGTAGCGGATCATCGCGATGCGCTCCAGCCCCATGCCGAAGGCGAACCCGGTAAACTCCTCGGGATCGTAACCGACTGCCTCGAAGACGGCCGGGTCGACCATGCCGGCGCCGGCGATTTCGATCCAGCCGGTGCCTTTGCAGATCGAACAGCCCGTGTTGTTCCCCCCGCAGATCGAGCAGGAGAAATCGTATTCTACACTGGGTTCGGTGAAGGGGAAGAAGTGGGGGCGGAAGCGGACCCTNGTCTTNGCGCCCAGCACCTGGCGTCCCATTGCCTCGACGGTGCCCTTCAAGTCGGCGAAAGAGACCCCGCGATCGACGTAAAGGCCCTCGATCTGGTGGAAGGCGAAATGGTGGGTCGCATCGACGGTCTCCTTGCGGTATACGCGACCCGGCGCGACGACCCGNACCGGCGGCGGCGTNTTTTCCATAACGCGGATCTGGACCGTAGAGGTCTGGGTGCGCATCAGGCCGACTCCCCCCTCGAGGTAAAAGGTGTCTTGCAGGTCGCGCGCAGGGTGGTCGGCCGGTGTGTTGAGGGCGTCGAAGTTGTGATATTCGTCCTCGGCCTCGGGGCCGTCGGCTACGTCGAAGCCCATGCCCTCGAAGATCGCGGTCAGCTCGTCGGTGAGTTGGGTCAGGGGGTGGGCACTGCCGGCCAAGGGGCGGCGGCCCGGCAGCGTCACGTCGAGGGCCGAGCCGGCATCGGCGGCGCGGCGAAGCTCCGTCTCCTTGGCTGCGAAGGCGGCCTGGATGGCCTTCTGGGCCTGGCCGGCGACCTGGCCCAGCGCGGGCCGTTGGTCGGCGGGCAATTTGCCTATCTGCCCCATGGCTAGGCGCAGCGGGCTTTTGCGCCCGAGGTGGCGAACGCGCAGATCGGCAAGGGCCTTGTCGTCCGCGGCGGCCTGGATTTCGGCAACCGCCGTCGACTCGAGTTGTCGGACTTCTTCTATCATGTATAGATCCCCAAAAGACAAAAAGGGGCCTGGCGCTGATCGCCGGCCCCTTTTTGTGGTGATGATCGAGGTTTAGAGGTGAGACCGGGCCTGTTCGACGACCGCGGTAAAGGCGGCCGCGTCGCGCACGGCCAGATCGGCCAGCATTTTGCGGTTGATCTCGACGCCGGCTTTGTCCAGCCCGTGGATGAGCTGGCTGTAGGAAATGCCATTGCTGCGAGCGGCGGCGTTGATGCGGGCGATCCAGAGGCGGCGGAAGTCGCGCTTGCGCTGACGGCGGTCGCGGTAGGCGTAGACCCCGGCGCGGTCGATGGCCTCCTGGGCGGTGCGGAAGAGGCGACTACGCGCTCCCCAATAGCCCTTGGCCTGCTTGAGGACTTTCTTCTTGCGTTTCTTGGTGGCTACGGCGTGGTTGACCCGTGGCATTGCTTTCTATCTCCGTTGGACGCGCTATTATTTGAGGTTCAAAGCCCGGCGGACATTGTTCATATCGGCGGAAGAGATGTCGCTATTCTTGCGGAAGGCCCGCTTGCGCTTGGTCGATCGGCCCCCGAGCAGATGCGTGGCATAGGCATTGCGTCGTTTGAGACTACCGGATCCGCGCCGCTTGAAGCGCTTGGCCGAGGCTTTGTGCGTCTTGATTTTGGGCATAGTGATCTCTCTTGCTCTCTTGGCTAATTCTTACGGCGAAAACAGAGAACTTACACTATAGAAAGAGTAATGTCAAGGTAATGGGCCGGTGCATAAAAGGCTATCGAATGCACACGACCGGTGGCCTTTGGCGGTGGGATGGCAAGAAGCCTACTTGAGCAGCATGACTTTGCGGATCTGGCGCCAGTCCCCGGCGCGCATCTCGACCAAATAGAGGCCCGATCCCACTGCGCGGCCCTGGTCGTCGAGACCGCGCCAGGGCCGACGGTGAAATCCGGCCGCCAGTGCGTCTTCGACCAGAGTGCGGACGGGCCGTCCGAGCAGGTCGTATACGCGCAGGCGGACCGGGCTCTGGACCGGCAGGTAGAAGGGCAGTACGGTCTCGGGATTGAAGGGATTGGGATGGGCTGCGAAGAGCGCGAAAGTCTGCGGCAGGGCCGAGAGCTCCAGGGGGGCCGGCGGCGTCAGGGTGGCGGCCGATCCGGCGCGATAGCCGATGGCGCCATTGGCGCGCAGTGCGCTCCGATCCGGCGTCAGGCGGTCGAAGACCAGTACTCCCATATCGCCATCGAATGCCGTTTGGCCCCGCGACAGCCCGGCGGCGAAGACCAGGCGGCCCGGTTCCGATTCGACGATAAAGGGCAGCGGAGCCTCTGCGGCCCGGGGCCGAAACTGGCGAAAAGCGAGGACTTGTGGCTCGAACTCGAGAGACAACATCCAGCCGCGCAGTGGGTCCTGGCCCGTCCAGTAGGGGGCGATCTCAAGGAGATCGGGGGTCTCGGCGCCCTTTTCCAGGTGCAGGGCCTGCGGGCCCGGGGCTTGAGCGCCGACGACGGGCTTGCCCGCGCTCAGGCCGAAGTTGTCGCCGAAGAGGAAGAAGTCGTCGAGGTCGACGATGGCATTGTCGCTGAGGTCGAAGAGGGGATCATAGGTCTCGTCGCCCTGCTTGAGGCCGAAGTTGTCGCTGAAGAGGAAGAAGTCGTCGAGGCCGACGATGCCGTCGCCGTTGAAGTCGCCGGGCAGAGCCGGGCGGCCGGCGCCACGAAGGAGGGCTTGTGGGGCTGGTACCGGGAGCCGCACAAGTACTT
>PBOD01000183.1 GCA_002724215.1 Gemmatimonadota bacterium
CCCCGTGCGAATCGTGCCCCGCGCAATTGGCCTCCACCAACAACGACCCAACGACAGCCGCCTCGTCCGGCCGCATTCCCGCGGCGGTAAAAATATCGGCAGTAGTACGAGTGAGAAACTCCGTATCGAAAACAGGCATCAATAACTCCTCCCAAGTTTATAAGGACAGCAACCTTCCCGGGGCCGACAGCCAGGGGCCGGGGGGCGCTCGCCTGGACGGCCCACGCGCGCCCTGGCGAGCACTGCCTCATCTCTGGCCCCCATCGCGAGCACGGCGAAATCCCACCGTATAATCGTAGCGTTTCTCGGGATTGTACGCCAGCCGAGTCAGCCCGCACCCGCACGTGCCAGAGGTGGACCGCGGAAATTCGACCGTGGCGACAGCGGTGGTGGGCGGGGTCAAAGGGATTGGGATAGGGATAGCCGAATAAGGGCGCGGCGCGGTATTCGACGGCGGGCATATATATAAAAAACCCGCCGGCGCAAAACCGGCGGGCTCTCGGTAAAGGTGGCAGGGGCGTCAGGCCAGGACCGACTGGCGCTCCTCGACCTGGGGCAGGCACCCCTTGCGCGCGCACTCCAAAAAGAGCGTGATCCCCACCGCGCGCACATCTTCGCTCGAAAACGCGAACTCCTCGTCCAGCCCCTGCCAGGCCGCCCACGAGGCTTTGAGGCAGCGACCGATCATGTCTTCCATCTCTGCGAAAGCGGGCTTGCCATTGGCCTCGGGCCGCGGCGCCGACACGCCCTCGGTGGCTTCGGCTTCGGGCTCGGGCACTGGTAGCCCCACGACCTCGACGGTCCACCCCATGCGGTTGCCCTCGGTCTCAATCTTGGTAATGGTCACCAGATCGCCAGCGGTGATGCCCGTCGTCTGCAACGCCTGGTGCAGCTTGGGCGTGGCATAGAGCCGGTCGCGCAGCCCCTCGGCCTCGACGGTGTAGAGGAACTGGGTGCCGTACTGGCCATTGACCTCCAGGTAGTCGGCATAGGGAAAGCACAGCGTGCGGGGCTCGTTGGTCTGAAATTTGATAGCCATGGTAATACTCCTTAGATGAAAACTCGGTTGAATGTCGGCACATACTTGGTCCACCATCTGCACAAGGCAAGGGCGTGCATCGGATCTACTCTAGCGCAAAGCGCAATTGCTGTCGCACCGGCGCGCCATAGGTCTGCTTCAGCCGCTCCTCCAGATCCGCCAGCGCCTTGAGCGCCGAAGCCGAGTCGCGCTCGGTGACGCAGACCTCCCAGGAATAGCCGCGGGTGTTTTTAGTCAGGCGAATGCGCACCGGATCTTCGCGCCGCAGGTGGTGGTGGACGACGGCAACTGGCCCCTCTGGGGCGATGGGCGCGACATCCGCAACGACCGGAAGGTCGCGCTCGCGCCGGGCGATCTCCACGGCGAGGATGTGCTTGCACTCGAAATTGTCGCGGACCTCGTGCAACTGGTAGTCGGGGCAGGTACACTGCGCTCGGCCATCGACTGCGGAAACCAGGTAGCACATGTCGCGACAGGATGAGCCAACGCGAAAACCCCCTGCAACTCGGCGCACGGTGGGCACCAGGGGCACGGCGCGGCGACGGCGAAAATCGTCGGCCAACCGGGACTCCGGCGGGCCGTCTCCTCCTTGCGGAGGGGCGGGACCAGGCTTGGAATCAGCCATGGCTTACCTCCTTTGTATCGCGCGCAGGTATTGGATAATCGACTTGTTTACCAGCGGGAAGTGCAGTCGCCAGACCGAGTATTCCGACCGGCTTTGATTGGGCTTTTCAGGCTCGACTGCGCGCTATTTTATTACCAGCTTAACTTACGAAAATTAAGCTGCAATGTCAAGAAAATTACAATATTTTAAACTGTTGTTATTAAATAGCTTATGTCTATTTTCAAACTTCTACAAAACGACTTCTCTAACCCCTTGTTTTTCAACAAAAAAGGCGACCCGTTTTTTACGGGTCGCCCGATACTTTTCCTTTTTTGCTTTTATTTTAGCGGGGCGCCGCCCGCGATCCACTCGCGGATCATCTCGATCTGCGCATCGGTCAACGTGCCGCCCAGGGGCATCTGGCTATTGGCAATGCCCTCGGTGCCGCGCACCTTCATCAGCAAATACGAGCCATCGGGATTGCCCGGATCGACGCGCTTGAGGTCCGGCACCTGGTTGCTGGCGACGCCGATGAGTTCGCCGGCGACGAAATCCGCCTCCAGTGACAAATTGCCCGACGGCGACCCACCGGCATGGCAGCCAGTANAGGCGCAACTAACGGCNAAGATCTCGGTNGTGATCTGCCCCAGAGTGATATCGGTCGGCGGAAATTCGGGTGCGCCGCCGTCCATACCGTCGCCAGATTCCGCGCCGCTCTCCGGCCGTCCATCGGGCCCCAGCGTCGTGCCATCGCCAGAACAACCCGCGATCACGAAAGCCGCCAACAATACATAAAACCACTGCACTCGCACTGCCATTTTCACTTCCTCAGTTATTAAAAGTACCGCTATTTATCTCCGTCCCCGATTACTTGCCCATTATAACAGATCGACCTCCATCAGTCAATCAATTCCCCACGTGACACTCCTCCCTGTAAATATTATATTAGCGGCGCCAATTCAACGGGTATTTGTGTGCTTGTACCTGGGTCCAGTAGGGGATCCGGCCTATAGCAATTCTCGCCCAATGACTACCCACCGTCACTAGGAGTATTTATGCACCTGAGTTGGATCGATTACGCCATCGTGCTGATATACGTCGGAGGCACCATCGTCGCCGGCACCTTGGCCCGCGGCGCCATCAAGGGCATCTCCGACTTCCTCGTCGCCGGCCGCGGCCTCAAGACCCACATGGCCGTCGCCACCTACGTCTCGACCGGCCTCGGTCTCGTTACCGTCATGTACATGGCCGAGGAGGGCTTCAAATACGGCTTTGTGCCCTTCATCTTTGGCGTTATGGCGCTGATTACCACCGTTATCATCGGCCGCACCGGCTTCATCGTCAGCCGCCTGCGCCATTTGCAGGTGATGACCGTTCCCGAATTCTACGAGCTCAAATACACGCGCGGCGTGCGCCTGCTGGGCGGCATCATCCTTACGCTGGCCGGCACCCTCAACATGGGGCTGTTCCCCATTCTCGGCAGTAAGTTCGTCGTCGGCTTCACCGGCCTCGACAAGGAATACGTCAACTACGTGATGGTCGCGATGCTGGTCATCGTCGTATTCTACACCCTGATGGGCGGCATGGTCTCGGTGGTGCTGACCGACTTCGCGCAATTCGTGCTACTGGCGGCGGGCTTCTTCTTCGGCACCTATATCATCCTCACCCACCCGCAACTGGGTTGGGACAACATGGTCCAGGCGGTGCAGACGCAGCATGGCGATATCGGCTTCGACCCCATCGCCAACCCCGGCTACGGAATATCAATGATATTGTTCCTGTTTTGCGTCGGCCTGGTCGGCGTCGTGTGGCAGCCCGAGATGATGCGGCCGCTGAGCGCCGAGAGTCCCAAAGTCGCGCGGCGGGTGTTCTGGATCTCCTCTGCCACCGTGATGGGCCGGGCGATGGTGCCGATGTTCTGGGGCATCGCGGCAATGACCTATTTCGCCGCCTCCAATCCCGATCTCCACCCCCACTACGCGATGCCGCAGATGCTCGGTGAGATCCTGCCCATCGGCATCGCCGGGCTGATGATGGCCGGGATGTTCGCCGCCTTCATGTCGACCCACGACAGCTATCTATTAGCCTGGAGCGGCGTCATCGTCCGCGATGTGGTCTCGCCGATCAAGGCCATACTCGCCGGGTCGGGCAGCGGCCGGGCGGAGGACGGCACCTGGGGCGGGCTATCGAGCGAGAAGGAGATCTACTGGGTGCGGGCCATCGTCGTCATCCTCGCCGCCTTCCTCGCCATTTTCGGCGCGCTGTATCAATTGCCCGAAACCGCCTTCCGCTTCATGTATGTCACCGGCAGCATCTACTTCTCCGGGTGCGTCGGTACCATCGCACTGGGACTCTACTGGAAGAAAGCCAATACCCCCGGTGCCTACTGCGCACTGATCCTCGGCGCCCTGGTGCCGATCAACTTCCTGATCATGACCGAGAATCAGGAGCTGGTACCGGATTTCTTGCTGCCCCTGGTCGAAAACAGCAATCTCGTCGGCTTGACCAGCCTTATCGTAGGCGGCCTGGCGATGCTCATCGTTGCTTCGCTGACCCAGAAATCGCACCCGCCGCGCCCCTTAAATTTCAGTGATATGGAGTAGCCGCATGGACGTCGAAACCTGGAAAGCCATCTGGCAGCTGGTTTTTATTGCCGCCAGCATCGCATTCTACGCCATCGTCGTCGCCGTAGGCATCAAGGGCTTCGGCGACGTCGCCCGGATGCTGCGCAACATGGCCGCCGGCCGCGGCGCCAGCGAATCGGCTGCCGATACCAACGAGCCATGACCCCGGAGCAGAGCGCGATCGCAGCGCAACTCGAAGGCGAGCGCGCCGCTGGCACCCTCAGCGCCGAGGGCCTGCGCGAGGGGCTTGCCGCCCTTTGCGCAGACCGGCGTCAGGATCTGCTCTACCTGCACGCGACCAGCACCTCGCCCTCGTCGCAGATCGTGGCCATGACGCGGGTCGCGGGCGGAAAAATCGTCGAGCCGCCCGCCGACCCCGACGACTGGCCGTACCAGACGCCGCTCGATGCCATCAACGACGGCTGGCGGGTCATCGCCTTCCCCAACACGGCCCTGCTCGCGCTCTCAGCCGACGACCCGCAGGGCCTGGGCTTCGAATTTATTCTGGAAAAGTGGAGTTGATATGGCGGACCATCGCACGTACGACTGCCCCGCAACCCTGACCGACACCCAGGTCCTCGACTTCTGCAAAAATGGCTATCTGTTGCTGGAGGGCGTGGTCTCCGAGGAGGTCAACCGCCTGAGTGTCGAATACTGCGACAAAGACGACTTCTACGAGCCGACCGGCATCCTCGCCGAAGACTGGTTCCAGGAGGGCGTCATCTGCAACCCGGTCGCCGCCGGCGCGGTGCGCTCGCTATTGGGCGCCGACTTTCACCTGCCGGTGCTGATGAGCAACCACCGTGTCGAGGCGCCGTTCGACATCGGCGGTTGGCACGTCGATGGCAATTTCCAGTTCGGCCCCGAACTGAATTATCTGCAAGTCTTTTACTACCCCCAGGACACCCCCGTCGAGATGGGGCCAACGCAGGTGGTACCCGGCTCGCACCTGGTCAAAAACATGGCCCGCTTTATGGGGCACCTCACCGGCATCCGCGGCGCGGTGCCCACCACCGCACCCGCCGGCTCGATCTTTATTACCGCCTACCAAATCTGGCACCGCCGCGGGGCCGCCAGCGGCCAGGGCATGCGCAACCTGCTCAAGTATTTCTACTGGCGCACCCAGCCCTCATCGCGCGATTGGGTCGTCGAGGAGGACTTCGACTTCGCCACCGTCAACTACGGCAGCCCCATCGCCAGCATTGTCGAGCAATTCCGCGCCGACATCAAGGTCGCTGAGATGTTCCTCTGGCTCTGCGGCCGCCACCGCGACTTTCAAAATCTCGGCGGTCAGAGCTGGCCGCTGCCCGCCCACCGCGCCGGCGACCCCTACGGACTGCCAGCGGGGCTTTGACTATTTGCACGATCCCACCGAACCGCCCCCGCACACCCGCCCGTCTGTCCACACCGCGCCGGTCAACACCGCCTGGCGCAAATCCGCATCGCCCAGCACCGCCCCGCGCAAATCCGCACCCTTGAAAAACGCTCCGCGCAAATCGGCGCCGCCCAGCACCGCCTGACGCAAATCCGCGCTGTCGAGGCGCGCATGCCTGAGCCAGGCGCCTTGCAGATTCGCCGCCTGCAAATCGGCGCGGCGCAAATCCGCGCGGCGCAAATCCGCCCGCTCCAGCCGCGTCTTCGACAGATCCGCGCCGACCAGTAGCGTCCCCTGTAAACTCGCGCGCCACAGCTTCGATCCGGTCAGTTGCACATCGCGCAGATCGGCGCTATCGAGATGCGCCTTGCGCAGATCGGCGGTCGGCAGCCGGGCACCGCGCAGGGCGGCGTGACCGAGATCTACCAGCCGCAGCACCGCACGATCCAGATCGGCGCCTTGAAGATCCGCCTTGCGCAGATGGGCATCGACCAGCACCGCACCTACCAGCGACGCTCCTTGCAGGCGCGCTCCATCGAGCCGGGCGCGCTTGAGATCCGCGCGGCGCAAATCCGCACCGGCCAGCGATGCACCCACCAGCGATGCGCTGTCCAGGCGCGCCGCGACCAGCGACGCGCTGTCCAGACGCGCGCCCCGCAAATCCGCACCCACCAGCACCGCCTGCGCCAGCACGGCCCCGGCGAGATCGGCCCCCTGCAGCAGGGCGCCCCGCAACGAAGATCCGACCCCGTGCACCCGCGGCGCGTGCAACCGGCGCAAATCCGCGCTATCTAGACGCGTGCCCCGCAAGTCTGCCACAGCCATTGTTCCCCCCACCGCCACCACACCGCGCAGGTCGGCGCCGACCAGTAGCGCGCTATCCAGACGCACCTCGTACATCAGCGCGCCGCGCAGCACGGCGCTGTCGAGCCGGGCGCCGCGTAGATCAGCACGCTTGAGATTGGCCCAGTACAGATCGGCCCCACGCAGATCAGCCCCCGCCAAATCGGCCGCAAACAGCCGCGCCCGGCGCAAGTCGCAACCCGGACACGCACGCGTCGAATCATCAAGAGTTACCATCTGCGCGCAAACCGGCAAGCACCACAGTGCAGCGGACGCTACGGCAAACAAGACGCTAATCATCGATACCGCTTTTGGAGTGCAATAGATTCTGCGCCCGGTGCGAGCGCAGGGTCGGTGTGGCTTCGCTCTCTCCTCAGCGCGCGAAGGCCTGCTGCCGAACGATCCCGCGGCCCTGCGCTATATCATACCGCGCCCCGGCCACAACATCCTCCAGTACTTCTTCTGCCCCGTCGGGCCAGCGGATCTCCAGCCGGTCGATCCCTTCCGCGTCGCCCAGCCCAAAGGTCAGCGCCAGTGGACTGTGGCTCAAATAGGATGAGCCGGTACGCACCATCTGCACCTGCGTCGCGCCCCCGACCGTCGCCTTTACCACCGCTCCGACCGCATCGAGATTGGGCGCCTTGCCCGTGAGGTCCAGCGCCACCGCATAGCCGGTCGGTCCCTCGTTGCGCAATAGATACGCCGGGCCACCATTGGTCGTCAGCACGAGGTCGAGGTCGCCATCGCCGTCGATATCGCCGACGGCCAGACCCCGCGCCACCAGCGGCTCTACGAATAGCCCGCCAGTCTTCTCCGAGGCATCGAGCAACTGGCCACCGCCGGCATTCCAAAAAAGCTGCGGCGGCTGCGCGTAGTCGATCTCCTTCTGCACCGAATTGATCTCGGGCTCGATGTGGCCATTGGCCAGCACCAGATCCTGGCGGCCGTCGAGGTCGTAGTCGAAAAAGCGCAGCCCGAAGGTCAGCGGCCGCAGCGTCTCCTGCACCAGTCGCGCCTTACCCGCAGCATCGACAAAAACCTCGGCCCCAGCCTGGCGGTAGAGCGACAGCGCCTCGCGACTAAAGTTGCCAATGGCAATCGACAGCACTCCGTCGTTGTCGACCGAGGCGATGTCCACGCCCATGCCAGCGCGCGCGCGGCCCGTCTCGTCGTAGCCGATGCCCGCGGCCAGGCCCCGCTCCTCGAAACGCCCGCCACCGAGGTTGCGCAGCAAGAAATTGGGCTGAGTGTCATTGGTGACGACAAGATCGATCAACCCATCGCCTTCGAAGTCGGTCATCGCCACGCCCATCGACTTGCCGCCCGGCAGCGACAAACCGGCCGCCGCGGTGATCTCCGCGAAAGTGCCGTCGCCCTCGTTGCGATAGAGCCTGGGCGTCGAGCCCGGGTACTGCTGCGGCGTGGCGTAGGATTTTTCCTTGCCGTCGAGGGAAGTGTAGATATCGGTCTCGGGCGACCAGCGCACATAATTGGTCGCCAGCAGGTCGAGCCAGCCATCGCCGTCGATGTCGGCCCATGCCGCACCGGTCGACCACTCGGGGCTGTCGTTGCCCGCGTCGTCGCGCCAGGTCGCACCCGCCACACCCGCGACCGCAGCCACATCGCTGTAACGCCCACCGTCGTTGCGCAGCAGCAGATTGGGCCCGAGGACCGTCAGGTAGATGTCGGGATCGCCGTCGCCGTCGTAGTCGGCGATGGTGGCGCCCATGCCGTAGACCGAGAAATCCAGCCCGGCGGCGGCGGTGATATCGGCAAAGGTTCCGCCGCCATCGTTGCGGTAGAGCTTGCCGGCAGCCGCTGCGCCGTGCCAGCCGCGGCAATTGACCAGCAGGAGATCGAGATCGCCGTCGCCGTCGTGGTCGAAGAGTGCGCAGCCGCTGCCCATGGTCTCGGGCATCCACTTGTCGCCGCGCGCGCCGTTCTCGTGGACGAAGTCGATCCCCGCCGCCGCGGTGATATCGACAAAGCGCACGGCGGGCGCCTCTTTGCGACCGCGACCGACCGCGTAGTCGGCACTCGGAGCCTTGGTGTAGTCGGGCGCCGGCGCCTCCCGGCGCGCCTCATCCTCCCCGCACGACAGCACCAGCGCGGCCAACAGCAAAAACTTTATCACACCGTCCCTCCGATGCCAAAGCGCACCGAGGCGGTGCCATAGTTGTCGAGTGAATTAACCTCAAGAACTGCCAGCTGCAACCGGATGTGGCGCCGTGCGCCCAAAAAGCCGGCTCCGCCGGTTACGAGGACTGTATATCCGTGGCTCATCCGCTTGGTCACGTCCCCTCTGCTTGCTCTTCGCCCAGCGGATGGACGTGAATCTTAATCACCTCGCGGTTGTCGTGCGGGTGTTCGAGCCGGTAGCGGCGGGTCAGTTCCTGTGCCGACTCGTCGATCTGGTAGTACTGGTAGGCCTCTTCGGCTATAAGCGCCTCGTCCTCGCGGCCCAATGCGCGCAGGGCAAGCATGCGGTGGTAGTGAGCGACCCGGTCCTCGGGGTCGATCTTCAGCACGCCGTCCAGAGCCTCTAAGGCTTCTTCGTATTTTTCGTCGAGATACAGCACCCGGCCCAAATTGCGCCACGTAGCGCGGTCTTCGGGAAAATCGTGCAGCACCCGCCGGTAGGCCAACGCCGCCTCTTGGTAGCGGCCGTCCTCCTGCAGCACGACGCCCCAGACCCAGGCCGTCTGTCCGTCGCCAGCTTCGATGGCCTCGCAGTCTTCCAGATGCCCGTAGGCCCGCTCTAGATTGCCGTCGCGCACCGCGGCCTTGGCCAGATTGCGGCAACCGTCGAGCCGCTCGGGAGCCAGCTCGGCGACCTTGGCGAAGGCCCGTGCCGCACCCTGGGTATCATCCTGCAACAGCAGCCCGATGCCGTAGTCGTTGAAGCGCATCCAATCGCCAGCATCGGCTTGGCCACCGCTGCCAGCGCCGAGGTCCAGCACCACCTCGCCGCGGGCGATTTCGGTTATCGGCAGATCGGGCACATCGTCGAAACGGCGGAAACCCTGGCGGTTGTTGTAGAAGGCGAACTCGGTGTAGGCGCGGTCGAATTTGCGCCACATCAGGCGCGCCCGCAGCGTCAAGATCTGACCGTCGTAATCCTCGGGCACGCGAAAGCTGTAGTGAGCCACATCGGCGGTGCCCGGACCGATAGTGCGCACGTACACCGCGGTGACGATGTCTTGGGCGTTGCGCTGGTGGATGGCCTCGCCCTCCTTGTCGACCAGCAGCGCCTTGTAGAAGTGCGCCGCCGGATCGACGTGGCCGTCGTCTTGCACCGCACCGCTCATCTCCAGCACGGCGCCGTCCGCGCCGACGACCGAGACCTCGAGCCAGCCTTCGTTGGAATCATTGGTGCCGCCGGGAAAGGTGTGGCCCACGGCCAGATTGCGCACCACCACGTCGAACTCGTACTGGCCGCCGGGCACAAGCGCCGGCCTGCTCTTGTCAAGCGCGTAGTGCGCCCCGCCCGCGCCGCGCAGCGCGAACACATCGACCGACAGCTTCTCGTCCTGCAAAAACTCCTCGATCCGCGCGATAGTCTCCTCGTCGCCGCGGATGTAGGGCAGCGCGGTATTGACCGCGAGGAAGCGATGCGACTTGACGAAGCCGTCGCGGGCCGAAACATCGCCCTCGACCGCTTCCTCCAGCGGCATGTGACAGTCCTGGCACACCCGCTTATAACCGGGCAGGTAAAAGGTGCGCGAAGCGTTTAATGCCACGCCGCTATCGTGCCAGTTGTCGTACTCGTCCTGCCCGCGCAGCCAACGGTAGTTGTTGAGGCGGGTGTCGAGGCTGACCTTGTGGCAGGTCGCGCAGAATTCGGAGGTGCGGAAGAAGGGTTTGAGCATCTGCTTCTTGTGCACATTCGGCCGCGCCTTCAGCGCGGTATCGTGCACGAAGCGCCCGGCGCCCGCCGTGGCCTCGGCGAAGAGATAGGGATCCTCCTGTTCGTCGGCGATATTGTAGTTGCCATTGCCGGTCTGGTCGTGGATCTTGTCGATGGCATGGCAACTCAGACACGTCAGCCCGGCCTGAGCCTGCGGAGAAGCGCGGTCGATCGGACCCGACATCTTGCCCGCCAGCATCAACGCCGGATCGTGGCAGCCCGAGCACCACTTGGATTTGACCCGGGCCTCGGCGCCCTCCAGGCCCCCGTAGTAGGCGATGTGGGCGGCGACTTCGGCATTGGATTCGCCGGCATTGGCGCGCAGGTCGTTGATCGAGGCCTCGTAGAAGGGATTGTTGAACGAAGCGAAGCGGTGCGCCGACTTTTCCCACTGTGCCACCGTCGCCGCGTGGCAGCGAGCGCAGGTCTCGGAGCCGATCGACTCGTTGACGACGAAACCGTATTCGTCGAGATCGTCGGCGAGCTTTTCGGGCTGCGACAGGTCGCCGCGGGTGATGATCCGCGAGGGCAGGTAGTCGCCGGTAGTGGTGGTCGTCGCCGCCGGAAAGAAAGGGCTCTCGGCGGGCACGAAGTTGGCGGGCACGAAGGCGCTTTTGGCGAAGCCAGCGACCTGCCGCTCGCGCGAGCCCGGCCCCTTGTCCTTGCCCGCGGCGAAAGCCTGTGTCGCCGCTTGGGTGTACTGCTCGCCGCTGTAGGTTAACCCGTGTAGCACCACCGCCAGCGCCAATACACCCGCTATCGCTCCGGGTACCGCGCGATAACTCAGCGACGATGGCTTCCATAGCGACAGCCGGCGGTGCGCCAGATAAAAGAGCGGGATCAATGCGGCGGCCCCCACGTGGCTCCAGTACGCCACGGGGTTGCCGCGATTGCTGGCTGCGCTGAGGATAAACAACCCGCTCACCGCCAGCACCAGCCCCAGTGCCAGCGTGGCGATGCCAGTGTAAATCGCCCGCTTGCGGCTCTTGCGCCACACGGCCGGCAGATGCCAGGCCACAAAGCCCACCGCCAGCGCCACCAGCAACAGCCCGACGCCGGTATGCGACAGCACCATGCCCTGGTAAAATTTGGGCAGCGAAATATCGGTAACGGCGAAGTAGTCTATATCGAGCGCCTCGGCCAACCGGTTGACCAGCAAGTAGAGCGTGTCGGCGACCATAAAGACGCCCAGAGCCACTACCACCAGCAACGCGCGCTGCTGGACCGCGCTCAGGCGGCTCGGAGTTTTCTTTTGCATCAAATACGGGAGGCGTGCGGCCGGCGGTATTGCCGGACCGCTTTGCCTATGCTAAAGATAGGAATTGCGGACGATCTCTGGTAGGCTGTGGGCAGTGCCATCTAGTGGTAGACGCAGCGCCCGGCGATGCAGTTCCTGCTCTACGAGGACACTAGGCCCAGTGGCCGCGCAGCCAATCGACGACTTTGGCGACCATTACATGCGCGTGCTCGCTAAAGACGTGGTCGGCCCCGTCGATGGTAGAGAGTTCGGCATTGGCACCGGCCTGCGCCAGGATGTCGCGCGAGTCGGCAATCGGCACCACGTCGTCCTCAGTGCCGTGCACCAGCAGCCAGGGCACGGAGATCCCAGCCCCGCGCCCGACCACACTGTCGATCTGCGCCATGTCGTCCATATAGGCCTGCGACAGCGGGCAGTCAGGTTCTTCCCACATGCAGCCCTGGTCGGGAATCTCCTCGCCGAACTCGCGCTCGGCGAAAGCCCTGGTGTGCACCATACCCGCCAGCGAGACCAGCAGGGCGATCTGCTCGTCGCCGCTCAACACGCCGACGGCCCCGCCCATGCTGTGGCCGATATAGCAGACCTCATAGCCGCCTAGCGCGGCGAGCACCGCGCCCAGATCTTCGACCTCCTTGGAGATGGTCGCATCGACGAAGCGACCCCCGGATTCGCCATTGCCGGCAAAGGAAAAGCGCAGCGCGTGGATGCCGGCCGCGGCCAGGCCTTCGGCCAGCGCCACGACGAAGGGCCGATCCTTGTTGCCCGTCACTCCATGCCCCAAAACGGCGATGCGCCGCGACCCCTCAACGCCGGCGTGAAAGCTGTAGTCGAGTACTTCGCCGGATGCGTTGCTTATCTCTCCAAACATGAAATTCCTCCGCAAATGGGCCATGTGAATTCGCTCTGACGGGCGAGATGAGAATCTAATATATGTCGTATCGCCCTGCAAAGACCGAACTTATGCTTGATCAGCCCGGNCCATGTGACGGCGCTCAAAGGCGTCCCCAGCCCCCGTCGTCCTCGCANCGCTGGACCGGACTAAAACCGCCATTGATCGCCTGCGCAGCGATGGCCGCTAAGACCTGATGCGATGGTCCGCCGCCGCGCCAAGCGCCAAAAAAGACGCCTACAGCGCCAAAAATTCGCAGGTCTGTCGCGCCACCACCAATTCCTCGTCGGTGCGCAGGACATGGATGGCTACGCGGCTCGCGNCGGCGTGCAAAGTGCCCTCGCCCCGCACAGCCTCGTTTTTGCCCGCATCTACCTCTACCCCCAGAAATTCCAGATCGCGCAGAATCGCCGCACGCACCACGAGCGAATGCTCGCCGATGCCACCGGTGAAACTAATCGCGTCCAGACCGCCCATCTCGACGACGAAGGCCCCCAGCCAATCGCGCGCCGACGTCGCCAGCACGTCGAGCGCCAGTTGGCAGCGCTCCTCACCGCGCGCGGCACCCTCCTGGATGTCGCGCACGTCGTTGTAGCCNCTGATCCCCAACAACCCGCCCTCGTTGGCACACTGCTCCAGCACCTCGGCAAAGGAGCGCCCTTCGTTGCGCATCACCAGATCCAGCGCGTAGGGGTCGAGGTCGCCGATGCGATTGTTCTGCGGCAGCCCGCCCTGTGGGCTCAACCCATGCGAAGCCCCCTGCGAGACCCCGGCTACGACCGCGCAGAGAGAAGATGAGCCGCCGAGATGCATGTTGACGTGCTTGAGATCGTCCCTCCCCTCCAGCTCAGCGACCTTCTCGGCGGCGTAGCGGTGGCTGGCCCCGTGGAAGCCGTAGCGCTGCACCCCGTACTTCTCGTACCATTGGTAGGGCACTGCATAGAACTTGCGCCGGTGCGGCATATTGCCGTGAAATGCCGTCTCGAAACACCCCACCCTGCGCGCTCCCGGCGCCACTCTTGCAAACTGCTTTATTGCCGCCACATAAGCCGGATTGTGCGCGGGCGCCAAAGGATAAAAATCCTCCATGCGCCCCACCACGTCATCGTCCAGCTCTACCACCCCCGAAATGCTCCGCGCNTGCACCGCCTTAAATCCCACCGCGTCGAGTGCGTCGATGGTNTCCAACACGCCCCCTTCAGCCAACCGGGCCAATGCCTCGTCAATAGCAGAAGCATGATCGGGGAGGGAAATCTCCTGCTCAATCTCCTCTCCCTCCCCGATCTGGAATTTATGCACCGACCCCTCGCCCCCGATGCGATCCATCCCCCCCCTGGCGAGGACTGCCTCCTCCGGCATCGAGAATACTTTGTACTTAAAAGAAGTNCTCCCCAAATTCGAAACTAGTACTTTCATCATCTCTCTCACATTTTACAGGCAATCGCACCACTACCTGCGACCAGCCCGTACGACTAGGGCCGCGCCGGACTCCCATCCGGCANCCGCGTCTGCGTCCACCCGATCACCTCATCCTCACACGGATACTTAGCTGCCAATTCCTCATTGATATCAATCCCCAACCCCGGCCCATCACTCGGATACATATATCCGTCGCGCACCTCCGGCAGCCCAGGGAAAATCTCATAACACAATTCGCTGAACCGACACCACTCCTGAATCCCNAAGTTGGGCGCCCACAAATCCAGGTGCAGATTCGCCGCATGCCCCACCGGCGAAGTATCACCCGGCCCGTGCCAGGCGGTGCGCACCCCATACATATTCCCGAAAGCCGCCACATTGCGCGCCGGCGTGATACCGCCCATCTGCGATACGTGCATGCGCATGAAGTCGATCAAGCGCCCCTCGATCAGCGGCCGCCACTCGTGCGGATGGTTGAAAAGCTCGCCCATCGCCTGCGGCGTCGAGCACTGCTCGCGAATGCGGTGGAACCAGTCGTTGTCCTCCGGCGCCAGTGCGTCCTCGAGGAAGAACAGTTTGAACTCCTCCATGTCTTTGGCGAAACCCACCGCCTCGATCGGCTGCAGCCGCTCGTGGATGTCGTGCAATAGCTCCACCTCAAAACCCAGCTCCGAGCGAATGTGCTCGAACATCTTCAGATGGTTCATCATATACTCTTTGCGATGGTAATACGCGCCCTCGGGCGCGCCCTCGGGCTTGACCAGATTTGAGGCCTTGCCACCATAACCGCCCATCTGGCAGCGGATATAGCGGTAGCCCTGCTCCTGAAACGAGCGAATGCTATCGACCACCGCCGCGGGCGTGTCGCCGCCGGCGTGGCCGTACACCGCCGCCGCCTCGCGGCACTTGCCACCCAGCAAATCGTAGACCGGCATGCCAGCGCGCTTGCCCTTGATGTCCCACAGCGCTTGATCAACGCCCGATATCGCNTTGTTGAGCACCGGGCCATTGCGCCAGTAGCTATTGACCATCGACATNTGCCAGATTTCCTCGATGCGATCGACATCGCGGCCGATGAGGAAGGGCTTGAGGTGCTGTTCGATAGCAGTATGAACGGCGCGGAAGCGCTGGGTGAAGGTGGCNCAGCCCAGACCGTAGAGGCCATCGTCGGAGGTGATGATCTTGACGATGACCAGCCGGGAACCAGCCGGCTGAGTGAGAATGGTCTGGACGTCTTTTATGGTGACGGACATGGTATCTCCTGTATTTGGACGGTAGTGGCTTCGGCGGGTCAAAACGGATACATAGCAGATATCGCCGCGGTATNCCGCATCCTCTCGCCCACGCCCCCAAGTATAACAAAAAGCCGGGTGGACGGCACTTAAACCATCCTCCTTGTCAGGCGCGGCGACGACCTTTAGTTTAGCNATCCCAATCACCTCTTGCACCGACCGCGACACCTCGTATGGACTGGTCACAAGCACTGGTTCTGGGCCTGGTCCAGGGCCTGACCGAATTTCTGCCCATNAGCAGCACCGCCCACNTGCGGGTGGTGCCGCACTTTGTGGGCTGGGAGGATCCCGGCACCGCCTTTTCGGCGGTGATCCAGCTCGGGACGCTGCTGGCGGTATTTGCCTATTTNGNCGCCGATATCAAAGAACTGGTCCGCGCCGCGCTGCAGGGCCTNCGCCACCGCGACTTCAACCACAGCCCCGCCTGCCGCATGGCCTGGTCGATCGTCCCGGGCACCGTGCCCATCGCCGCGCTCGGCCTGAGCTTCAAGGACTTTATCGAAACCGAGGCCCGCGGCCTCCCGCTCATCGCCTCGACCCTGATTATCCTCGCGCTATTGCTGATGCTGGCCGAGCGCCGGGGCACACGCGAGCGCGCCATGGCGGAGCTCAGCTTCTGGCAGATCCAGTTTATCGGTCTGTGCCAGGCGCTGGCGCTGATTCCCGGCTGCTCGCGCTCGGGCTCAACGATCATGGGCGGGCTCTTTGTCGGGCTGCGCCGCGACGACGCCGCCCGCTTCTCCTTCCTGCTCGGACTACCGGCCATCGGCGCCAGTGGCCTGTTGGAATTTGTCGACCTGCTGCAGGCGGGATTGGGCGGCGCCGGGCTGGTCAATCTGGGGCTGGGCATCCTCGCTGCGGCCATCAGCGGCTATCTTTCGATCGGCATTCTGCTGCGCTTCTTGAAGCGCCACGGCACCGATACCTTCTCTGTCTACCGCATCCTACTGGGCGGCGTCATCCTCTATTCCCTCTACGGTTAGGAAGGTTTTTTTATGTACCCCAACAATTTGAAGCAACGGCTACAAAGCGGCGAAATCATCCTCGGCACCGGCATGTCGGCCCCCACCGCGCACGTCGTCGGCGCGATCCTCGACANCGGACCCGATTTTATGTGGATCGACACCGAGCACGCCCATTTCGGTGCCGAGGCCCTCGATGTGATTCCGGTGCTGTGCCGGATGCGCGGTTGCGCACCGATGATCCGCGTGGCCTGGAATGATCCCGGCCTGATCAAGAAGGCCTACGACGTCGGCGCGGTGGCGGTGATGGTACCCCAGGTCGATACCGCCGCAGAAGCCGCCNGNGCCGTNGAGTACGCGCATTATTACCCNGAGGGCAAACGCGGCATCTCGCCGATGTGGACCCGGGTCGCCGGCGCCGACTGGAACGAGGTCATCAAGACCGCCAACGAGGAGACCGTGCTGATCGTCCAGCTCGAAAGCCAGCAGGCCTACGACAATCTCGACGAGATCAAACAGGTGCCGGGTATCGACGTCATCCTGGTCGGTCCACTGGACCTCTCGGCGGCGGTGGGCACGATCACCGACACCGGCTCGCGGCAAGTACAGGCAATTATGGAAGACGTGCCCAAACGACTCGAAGGCACCGGCATCATCACCGGCACCACACTCAACGACCCGGCCGAAATCCAGGAAAAGATCCGCTGGGGNTACCGCTTCCTCAATGTCGGCAANGCCATCGGCTACGGCGTGCAGGTGGTNGACGCCCACCTCAAGCAATTGCGCGCCGACCCGCGCGGCGAGGGCTGACNCCGNNGTGACCCTGCGCATTGCCTGGTGCCCCCGGCTGCTTCTGCGCGGCCGGGCTTTGCGGCTGCCCGTCCAGGCGCGAAGCGACCCGCTGGCGTTGACAGCNCCNGNCTTTGTCGAGCTGGACCGCCGCTACAGTCGCCGCGACGGCGCCTGGTTCCTCTACCTGCGCGCCCCCGATCAGAGCGGCGACTACGAGCTCTCCGTCCACCAGCAGCAAGCCAGCGCCAGCGCCACAATCCAGGTCCGCGATCTCGACCAATTGCGCCAGGCCACAACCTGTAACGGCGCCCGTTGGCCACGGCGTTGGCCGCTGGAGCGCGACTACGCGCCCTGCAAGCGGCGCCAGACTCTGCGGGACGAAGCCCTGGCCGACCCCGACGCCGCGGCCGTCAACTACTGGCTGTCGCTCGACGACGCGGCACTGTGGCGGCAATTGCCCCCCGCCGAAATGCCCCGCGCCCACTTCGTCAACGTCCACCAGGGCTGCCCGGCCTGCGGCACTGAAATTTTTCGCCACGGCGGTTTCTATCCCTGGCAGCGCTCGCACCGCCCCGCCGATTATCGCTCGCGCTGTCCCAACTGCCGCGCCGTCTTTCCCAGCAACGACCTCGCTGCCGCAGACTACACCGGCGGCGACCATCCCGACGACGGCTACGGCTACTTCGACGCGGCAGGCCATATCTTCCTCTTCGCCGCCACCTATGCCCGCGACCAGGTGCGGACCTTCGGCGCTGGCCTCGACCAGTTTGACCCGTCACCTGCGGCAAGCTCCCGACGACGACCGCGCCGCGCGGCGACTGGCGCTGATGCTGCTGCGCTACGCCGAGGAAATTCTCTACCTCGCCGCCGCGCCCCAGTTCCGCTACGGCCCCTCCGAGGGCGTCGAAAAACCGTGGCCCTGNGGCCAGACCGACTGGGGGGTAGAACAGCTCGGGCGCAAGGGCATGATGCGCTACAGCATCGACGTGCCCTATATCAGCGAGACNCTGGCCCTGGCCTACGACGCCGTCTGGCCTCTCCTGCAACAAGACGGGGAACTCGCCGAGCGCGCCTGCGACCAGGGCTTGCCCACCGCCGCACCGCAAGACCTCGTCGCCCTGGTCGAGGAAATGCTCGCCTGCCAGTTGCAATGCGCGCTGGACGGGGGCGCCGCCAGCAACCTGCCGCGCGTCAGCCAGGGCGCCCTAGTCCTGCTGCGCGCGCTCGACCGCCCCGACGCCGAAGACGTGTTGACCTGGCTCTACGACCGCGGCCCCGATCGCCTGCGCACCTTCGGCGTCAACAACTTCTTTCCCGACGGCACCCCGCCCGAAGCTACCGGCGGCTACAACAGCATCCACAGCAATGGCCTCTTCGCGCTCGAACACCAGCTCCGCGCCCTGCGCCAGCTCCACCCACAGGCCTATCCAGAGTCCCGCTTCCCCTCGTTAGTGGCCGACCCGCGCGCCGCCCGCGTCGCCGCGGCCCCCTGCGAAATCGCCACCATCGGCCGCAGCTGGCTGCAATTCGGCGACGGTTCCGCGCCCGGCTCCGCCGCGCAGTTGGGCAAGGCGCGCGANGACGGCAAACTCGCAACCCCGGTATTTCACGCACCGCTCGACGCAGAAGCGCTCTCCCGAGCCGTCGAGTTCACCGGCGACGACCGGGTCGCCCAGCTGCATGCGAGTATCGCCGAGGGCCGCCNCCCGCCACTGGGCACCACCATCCACGACGGCGCGGGCCTCGCGCCGTCCTGCGCACCGGCGAGGCGCCCGAGCGCGCGGCGCTGGGCATCGTCTACGGCGACACCACCGGTCACCGCCACCAGGACCTGCTCGACGTCCAGCTATTTTACGGGGGCTATGTCTTCTTAGGCGATCTAGGCTANCCNCAATCGTGGGCCAGTATAGATAAGTGGGAGGCGCACTGGGCCACGCACAACACCGCCTGGGGTACCGTCGCCGAGCTCGATCAGGGCCGGATCTCGGGCCGGGGGCGCTTGTTGCGCTACCTCGCGGCACCCGGCGTGCAAATCCTCGACGTAGCAGCAGAGCGATGGGCCTGGGACGGAACGCGCTGGTACAAACCCGGCGTCTCCTTCCGCCGCTTGCTGGCGCTTATTGAAACCGACGGCAACGGTGTTGCGGTAGTCGATATGATGCGGATCAGCGGCGGTGCGGAGCACTGGCGGATCTGCCGGGGTTGCGCTGCGGACTTCGCCACGGATCTGGTGCAAACACCGCGCNCCGGCACCATCGCCGGTGCCCANATCGACCGCGGCGATCTCGGCGACCTGACCCATCCCGANTATGCCGCGCTGGCCTATATGGACGNTGTGGCAACCCTCNACGCCCCCTCTGCCTGGCGCGGCAGCTGGCAGCTCGACGCCGGCGCCCANCTCGACCTGCACCAACTCGCCTTCAACGGCAGCGCAATACTCACCGCCCGCGCCACCGCCATAATGGGCCGCCCGGAAGAATCCAACTACGCCTTCCGCCCCGTCGTCTGGCGNGGCGGCGGNGCCNGCACCACCTGTATCGATCTGGTTTTCGAACCCCGACTGGGANCCGCGACGCTCGCCGCGGCCCGAAGCATCGCGGGNCCGGATGCCGCCGCCGGTGTCGAATTGACGACCCGGGCCGGCCGCCGCATCGCGCTTTACTGGTCACCCGGCGGCCAGCAGGCGCACTTCGCCGACGGCGTTGGCCTCGACGGCGCGCTGGCCGCCGATATCGACGGCGAACTCTATACCTGCGGCGCCCGCCGCTGCAAAAACCGCGCTTTTGCCGATGCCATCCAGCACGGCGCAATCTTGGGCGTCGACCCCTCGACATGCACCCTCGATGTCGAGGGGCTCGCCGATATCGCCGTCGGCGACCGCATNGTCGTCAATCCGCANGGCCGGGGCCGCGGCTACCGCGTCGAGGCGATTGAGCACCTCGACGCCGACCGCCTGCGCCTGCGCCTNGACATCACCACCCTGCTCGGCCGCACCCGGGTATTGTCCGCCGCCGAATCGCTCATCGAAATGGACCATCATCTCATAGCNCGCACCGGCTATCTGCACGGCGCGCGCCTGCTGCGNGCCGACGGTGCCTGGGCCGAAATAACCGATGCGCACAATCCCGACGCCGGCCGAACGACGGTGCGCACNACATCCGCNTGGCCCGACCTGGCACCGGGCGAGTGGCTGGAGGTGGTGGATTGCGTTGCGGGAGACGAGGTACTTTTCGAGCCCGTGCGGAAAACCGACTGAAAACGGAAGCGGTCGNATGCCGGATATAAGGCAGCAACGACCTTGCTCCGTATCGACGCTTTAGCGAAAATCGTCCCGCCTATTTGATAGTCGTAGCGNTNAATTCGATCGCCGGCACCAGATCCAGGCCCTCGNTNTTAGCGGCGCGGCGATTGATAATCAGCCGCGGCGANCCCTTGTCGAGGTAGACGCCCATCGCCAGCCCCTGCTTGACCAACTCGCCATTGCCGCCCAACGACAACAGCTTCTTGCCGCGCGTCACCTGCTGCAGCGAGGATAGCGCACCCCTGGCCGAAACGTCGATATAGAGCATGTTGAATTCGCCAGCATTGGCCTTGTCCAGCAGCGTCTTGACATCTTTAAACTCCACCGCCATCGCCGCCACCGGCAAGCCCTTGACCTTGGCCGCGCCAACTTTGTTAAAAGCCGCCACGATCGGCGCCGCCGCCGCCGCCGCATCCTGGTGCACCACCGCGATGCGGATACCCTTGGGGGCACGTTTTTTCAGGTTACGGTCGTAACCCAACGCCTTAAACAGCAAATCCGCCTGTTTTTCCGGCGCTACGGCATCCTGGGGCACGAGCTCCGCCGGAAGCAATAGCAGAACCGCAAGTACCACCAGCCACAGCCGATAATTGCCGTGCATGGGGAACACTCCTTTTCCCTGCGGTCTAGAATTCACTGATAAGGCTAATGCTCATGACGTCGTTGTCGAGATCGGTCAGATCCTTCGATTCGCCCTGTATGAGGTAGCCAAGGCGGCCGACGAAGCCGTCGGTAATCTCGACGTTGACTGCGATGCCGGATTGGTCGCGGCTGAGTGTCTGTCCGGCCAGATTTTCCTCTTCGGCCGTGCTGTAGCGTGCGATGAAGCTAATGGTGTGGAAGCGATCGGCCTCGCGTTTTATGGTGTAGGACGGCTCGACAGTCATACCCGTGCGCGCCAGATCGTCTACCGGCGCGCCGTCCAGCGTCTCGGTCGAAGAGTAATAATATGAGCGCAAGCCGAAAGCGCCGATATTGACGGTCAAATCGGGACCGAAGGAAGAAAAATCCGCGCCGAAAGCATCGACGCCGCTCAAGTCTGGCGCAGATCCGTCGCGCATTTGGCC
>PBOD01000184.1 GCA_002724215.1 Gemmatimonadota bacterium
ACCCGCTGATGCGCGATGGATATGCAGTCAGTTCAGCAACGGTCTGTCGCAGACTCGACCCAGAAGCCGCCTCGGCGATCGCGCCGAATGTGCAGAGCGAAAAAAAGAAGAAAACCCGGATCATATCCAAAAGATATTGTTTCCCACTTTGCCGGTGAAGTAATCGATCACCAGCCATATCCCATTGCAGAACATCTGCCCGCAGATCATGCCGAGAAAAAACACCTGGCTGCGGCGATAGACAGATACCCCTCCGAAGCGCAATACGACCTTTTTCAGCGCCCAAGCCAGGAAGACGCTGAACCAGACGCTGTTCATCATGCCATTGGCCCCGATCGGAAACCCGATTGGATGGACCGGCCACCAGGGGAGTTTTTGCCGCGCCCACATCATTAGCACCATCGACATGCCGCCACCGGTGAAGAAAGCCCAACCCTTCCAGTAGACGCCCGCGGGGTCGATATTGCGCAGCGCATTGTTGTAGGCCGTCTCGGGCGCGCCCTTGAAAAACCAGCTATTGAGATTGACGCCTCCGTGCTGATAGGCCATGTGGAAAATCATCCAAAACGAGCCCAGCGAACCTATGAGCAATGCCAGTAGTATTGCCCAGAACACGACCCTGCGCAGCCCGGGCTCCATTTCCTGGATTAACTTGAGACCATTGGTGCAGGTTGCGAGGACGAACACGCGCACATCCGCCGCCCACATATAGGCCAGCGACAGATTCCAAACCCCGGTTGGTCCCACCAGTTCCGACCCCAAACCCATAATCACCAGATCCGGCGCCGGCATTGGCGCCCGAACTACTGCCAGACCCGCCTCGGCGATGATTCGCGTGATGCCGATAAAGATCAGCAGCGCGACGATTATAAAGACCAGGGCGACCCAGGCCGGGGTCCCCATCACCCACAGCCACACCGACATGATAAGTATCCCACCCNCAAGACCGCAAACCGCCCAGCGATAGGACATGATCTCATCCCCGTCATCNACCTCAGGCGCCCGGCCCACCGCCTTGTTGAAAACTTGAATNTAATGACCGCGCCCCAACCACAGTCCNACCAGCACCATCGCCACCAGCGCGCCCACCCCCTGATAGGCCAGGAGCGGAAAATCGGCAACGCCGAACGTTATTTTCTGCTCCGAAGTCAGGCCAGCGATGCTGAAGAGTTCTTTCTCGAACTTTGCCAGCAGGTGAAAAAACCAGATCCCAACCGCAATATTGGCGTTTATAAAGTAGGAAAAGCCAACTACGGCAAAACTGATCGACAACTGCAGAATCTGTTTGCCGACCAGCGGTACGTTCCAGGCCAGATTGACCACCGGAAACACGGAGTTGTAGCGATGCAGGGCCTCGAGACTTCCGAAAAACATCGGTAAGCTGAAGCCCGCCCACATCCAACCCTGGCGAAAATAATTATTGACTTTGCACCCCGCCTCCTCGCCGCGAATCATCGCCAGCCCGACTTGAGTAAGTGGATACGGCAGGCGTTCGCGCTCCATCCACTGCCGACGAATAATCACCGCGATCGACACCATGGCCAGGTACAGCGCCAACAGGAACAGGCCCCACCAGCACAGCGGTTCGAGCCAGGAGCCATAGGGTATGGTCTCCCCGGGAGCCAACCCCTCGTAAAACGTCTTGCTCTCGCGGCCNTCATCGACGAGAATCGTGCGCTGCGAAAAATGNGGAAAGAGCAATTCGCGCCATTTATTTTCNGGCGTGGCATAGTAGAACACGGCGGTAAGCATCGGCAGGATTTGCTCGCTCAAACCCATCGTGCACAGTGCCGANACGATCAACAGCATCACGTAGACCAAGATCAACTCGGCTCTATTCAATACCAGCGATTGGCCCCTGCCCACCAGCCAGACATTGAGCCAGCTTGAAGCCAGCATGAATAGGGCAAAGATAAAACCTGGAGCATATGGATCCCAAGNGGCCGCATCGCTGTAGAACCACCCGAAATANGCGGTTAGCGCNAGAGCGCCCAATACCGCCCCGCGCGGCCCGGCCATGCACTTGAANAATACATTGAGGATGCCGATGAGGACCAGAAATAGAAAAATGGCGCCGGGCGTNCTAAAATCCAGCGCCATAAATGAGCCGCGGATAATCATGTTGCCGTAGGGTGCACCAACGGCGAGGAAGAAGCTCAAGAATCCCCCGACCCAAAATGCCCTCATCGTCAACCGCTGGCTTCCCGGATCGGCAAGCAGCGCCTGGTTGCGACCTTCGAGGTGTTGCCTATAGGTGAACGGCAGACTTCTAAGCAAAGGTGCGACTCCCTTCCAATCGCAAGAAGATAGTCGACATAACCAGTTGTTGCAACGCGACTTGACATCAGTGCCGCCCGTGTGCTACTTCACCCCGATGAATAGTCCATTCGCCGATATTGCCCGCGGCCTGTTGCGCTTGCCCACNGCGCCCTTCCACGAGCANTNTGCTCTCGATTACGCTCTGTCATTTGCCGNTAGTCGGCCNCANATCANAATCCGTCGCGACCGCCACGGCAACGTGCTACTGCTCTACNAGGGCGCCGCAACNACGCAGCCGCTCATTCTCACCGCCCACCTAGATCATCCCGGCATGGTCTGGCATCAAAATCTGGCCCCCGACCGAACTCGATTCGCAATCATGGGTGGGANTGATCTCANGCAAGTTCTCTCTTCCCGACACGTGCGGATATTCGATGTCGGNCGCCCCCCCAATCAGCGCGGCCACNGCTGTCCCATTGTCGGCACCGCTGANACACCGGGTGCCCGCTATCCTCTCATAGATGTCGCCACCACAAAGCGCATGACGTGCGGTCCCGGAACATTTGCCATGTGGGACTTGCCCTCCTGGCGCTTGCGCGGTAGCAAGATCAGCGGGCGGGCTCTGGATGATTTGGCAGGAGCGGCCGTAGGGCTGTCGGTTTTGGATCTCCTGCACACGTCGCGTGCCAAAGCGACGGCTGGCTTGCTGCTGACCCGAGCCGAGGAAGTCGGCTTTGTCGGCATGCTCGCGGCGATCAAAGGCGGCTTTCTGCGCAAGAGGGCACTATACGTCAATATCGAGTGTTCTAGTGTCAAGGCCGGGGCCGTCCAGGGTGCCGGTCCCGTGGTGCGGGTCGGAGATCGCTTGTGGAATTTCGATCCGGCTATTAGCGGCGGCCTGGCGGCTGTAGCCACGGAGTTAGCGGAGGCCATCCCGAGCTTTCGCTGGCAGCGCAAGCTCATGGACAGCGGCGCCTGCGAAGCGACGCCATTGATGCAGGCGGGCTTTCGCACCGGGGCGGTGGCCCTGCCCCTGGGCAACTATCACAATATCGGCCCGGGTGCGAAACTGGCAGTTGAGACAATCGACCTCGAAGATGCCCAGATGCTGGTCGAACTGCTCGTCCAACTCGCCCACCGAGGCATCGACGCGGCGCTCGCCCGCTCTGCAGCGGCACTCGAAGCGATGATGGCCAGCCGGCTCGAGAAATACCGCGACCGGCTGGAAGCCATTTAAAGGAGAGACCCATATGCTCGAACCCGTAGCCCTTGGCCTGACCGGCCTCAATGTCTCCCCACTCTGCTTCGGCACTGGCACCCAGGGGTGGAACCACCGTTCCAACCAGAGCGATCTAGGTGTCGATCGACTCGCCGACCTTCTGCAATACGGACACGAACGCGGCATTACCTTCTGGGATACGGCCGACCAGTACGGTACCCACCCGCATATCGCCGAAGCCCTACGGCGCGTGAAACGCGAAGAAGTAACCATCACCAGCAAGACCGTATCACGCGACGCCGCTGGCGTCAGCAACGATGTCGAGCGCTTTCTGGTCGAACTAGATACCGACTATATCGACATCGTCCTGCTCCACTGTATGACCGACGCAAACTGGCCGGAGACCATGCGGGGTCCGATGGACGTTTTGTCGGAGTACAAGGAGCGCGGACGTATCGGTGCTGTCGGAGTATCCAACCACGACTTCGGCGCTTTCTGCGCCACCGCCGAGTGCGATTGGGTCGATGTGGTTTTGGCGCGGATAAACTACGCCGGCCACTCGATGGACGACGCCCCGCACAAGGTCGCGCCAGTCATTGAGCAAATGGCGCAGGCGGGTATGGGCATTTACGGTATGAAGGTAGTCGGAGCGGGATCAGACTTGGTTGAGGACCCGGGCAAAGCCATTCGCTACAGCCTGGAGGTCCCCGGCGTGCATTCTATCGTCCTAGGCATGATGGACGAAGCCCAGATCGAGGAAAACCTGGGCTACGTCGGCGAGATGGCGACCGCCTGAGCGGCGCGCTCAGACGATGGTCCAACCGCCATCGACGACCAGCGTGTGGCCCGTAATCATCGAGGCCGCGTCCGAAGCCAGGAAGATCACCGGCGCCGACATCTCCTCGGGCTCGGCCAGCGCGCCCCGCAGCAAGTTTTTGGTCTTGACCGCATCGGCAAAGGCCTGGCTCTCCTGCATCGCGGTTTCGGCCAGGGGCGATCGCGTAACGGTCGGGGCGACCGCATTGACCCGAATCTGATACTCGGCCCATTCGGCGGCCATGGTCTTGGTCATATTGTTGACCCCGCCCTTAGCGCCCGAATAGGGGCCGCGCTCCGGCGCCCCCACCACCCCGGCCTGGGACGAGATATTGATAATATTGCCACCCCCACCCTGGGCGATCATCTGCCGGGCGGCGATCTGGCTGCAGAAAAACACATTTTTGAGATTGGCATCGACGATGAGGTCGTACAGCTCTTCGTCGTAGTCGAGGATCTTGCCCACTTTGTTGTAGCCGGCGTTGTTGACCAGCACGTCGATCCGCCCGTAGTGGGCAACCACCGCATCCATAAAGGCCGCAATTGAGGCGACATCGGTTACATCTAGCGGGTGGTAAAAGCACGATCCCCCCGCGGCCTCGATTTCCGCCGCCAGGGTTTCCAATTCTCCCGTGGTACGGCTACCCACGGCCAGTTTGGCACCCGATTGGAAGCACTCCAGGGCGATGGTGCGACCAATACCCCGGCCGGCACCGGTGACGATGACTATTTTATCTTCGAGTCCAAAACGCGCTAGTGCGGGCATTTCTTCTCCTATTACCAATCGGCGTCGGACGCCCGTTGCAGGGCGCCGGCGGGAAATACGGCGACGCTGGAACCAGGGCCGTGGTGTTTTTCCAGTTCGGCCAGGACTTCCGGCCAAGTCTTACAAAAAATAATCGCCTCCCCCATCAGGGAAATCACGTCCCACTTATTGACCCCTGGCGAATAGAGGATTGTCCGCCGCGCGGGTTTGCTCGCCTTGCCGCGCAGCGCCGTCCCCGGCCCCAACACGGAGTGCCAGCCCAGCCCCTCGGGACTGGCCGAACACATGACGATGGTGGAATTGTCGTTAAACGGATCTTTCTTTGTATCCGACAGCGGCGTCATCGCCAGACCGGCCTGGCAGAGCTCGGTGTCTTTGGGAAAGGCGTTGAAAATCCCGATGTCGAACGAGTCGGGAATATCGGTGGCATACATTCCGCGTCCCAATTCACACCCGTGCTCAAAGGCCGCGTCGGTATCTCCCGCCACCAGCGCCATGATCTCGAGGTCCTGGTTGAGCAGCGGATTGACGATATAGCCGAGTCCCGCCATTTTGGCGACTTCCGACAGGTGCTCGCGAAAATTCTCGTGGACGTGGCGGTGGTTGAGCATAATGGTCTGCTGGCCGCAGGCACCGGGAATCAGCAGTTTGGCGCCACCGCCGAACATGCCCCCGCGCGGGGTAATCATTCCCAGCGCGATGCGGACCTCGCAACCGGTCAGTTCGCGGTTGACCCAGATCGGCACGCCGCGGCTGGAATAGCCGAGGAATTCGATATTCTCGTAGGCGTTGTGGTTGATCACGTGGAGTTCTTCGACCATTTCGAGCCCCACTTTCTTGACCAGATCCTCGCGCGTCATCGGACGGTGCGCGGCCAGGGCGCAAATAATTTTAACCGCGTCGGGCCCGATGCCGGCCGCAGCCAACTCCTCGAGGATATAGGGCAAGAGCCTGAAGGCCGGAGTTGGCCGCGAGAGATCATCGACGAGTATCGCCGCCGATTTTTTACCGCGGGCATACACACTCAGCCTAGGGGCGCCGATGGCCTCCGCCAGCGCCTTGCGGATTCCGCTGTCACCGATGTCCCTGCCACCCCGCATATTGTGGACGGAAATATCCCAATGATCGGGGAATTCCATCTGCAACGGGGCCTTGCCGTACCAGGCTGCCCAGGGGGCGAGTATTTCTTGCATTGTACTTTTCCTCCTAGTCCAAGCCCATGCCCTTGAGATTTTCCAGACTCAGGGCCAAACTGTCAAATGGGTCGCGCTGGCAGACGTCCTGTTCGATCAAATACCATTCGATCCCAGCCCCTTTGCACGCCGCAATGATCGGCCCCCATTCGAGATTGCCTGCGCCCACTTCTGCAAAGAGTTGCTTGCTCCCCGCCATCGCCAAATCCTTGAAGTGGACGATATGCATGCGGTCGCGCAACCGCTCCAACCAAGTAACGGGATTGGCACCGCCATGTTGTATCCAGTAGGTATCGACTTCAAAGGAAAACACCTCGGGGTCGCTCTCGGCACACAGTATCTCGAGGCCGGTGCGACCGTCGAAGCGCTCGAGTTCGAAGCTGTGGTTGTGATAGCTGAAGGTGAGATCAGCTGCAATAAGCGGCCTGGCCGCCTCTGAAGCCTCAGCGGCAAAACGCGCAAAACCTTCGCCATTGCGAAATTCTTGCGGTAGGCCGCCAATGGCCACGTGCCGGCAGCCCCAGGTGTGATGGTCGTCGATGACGGCCTGGGGTTCGTCGCGAATGCGGTCGTAAGCGATGTGGGTGGCGACGATCTGCAAACCGGCATCGCGGGCGATTTGCGCCAGTTCCGCCGGGTCTATTGGCCCTAGAGCAGAGGCCTGTACTGCCTCGTAGCCCATGGCTCGTACTTTAGTGAAGGTCGCACGGATATCGTCCGGGGTCTTGGTAAATTCGCGCAGGGTAAACAATTGGGCGCCGATCGCTGAAACGGGCATTTCCCCTCCTCTCTCCAGGTTATCCGCGCAATATAGAGGCCTTA
>PBOD01000185.1 GCA_002724215.1 Gemmatimonadota bacterium
GTTAGCCGCACGTATTTGCGGCGCAAGGGATCGAGGATCTCGCGGTGGCCGTCGATTTCGCGCAGGTCGAAGGCGTACTCGGTGGGGAAGTTGAGGCGTCGCATCAACGCGCCTCGTAGTGGTAGCAGCAGGACAGGATCACGGCAGTGTCGTCCTCCAGCTTGTAGACGAGGCGGTGGGTCTGCTCTACAAGCTGCGACGGGAATTAATTGTAATTGTACCGGCTTATTAAAAATAAAACGCTTTTATTTTAGCAAGAGCATCTTTTGCACCCGCACGGCGTTCTGCGCCCTGAGCCGCACCCGGCTCTTCAGAGCGCGATCGTCCGCCCTTCGCGCGCCGACTGGGCCGCCGCGTTGATGATCTCGACCACGTGCACGGCCGTCTCCCCTTCGATTTCGGGTGCGCCCCGCCCCAGTGCGCAGTCGATGAAATCCCCCACCGGCGACGGCGGCTCTTGCAACTCTTCTTCGCCGAAGCGCTCCACCACCTGGTCGCATTCCAGCTCGACCCAGAAAGGAAAACCGCGCATCACCGCGGTGCCGGCGCTGCCGTAGTAGAGGCTGTGCTGGCGCTTGGCGCGGATCTGGCTGTCGGCGCACTGGCTGACGGTGGCGTAGGCGCCGTTGTCGAGGTGTAGCGCGAGCGCGCAGCGCACGTCGAAGCCGGCGTCGTCCATCTGTGCGGCCACTGAGATGACCCTGCGCCCGGTACACCACAACAATTCGCAAATCAGGTGCGAGCCGCCGTCGATTAAAAAGCCGCCGCCATTTTGTGCAGCGTTGGCGCGGTAGAGCGTCGGCTTGACTACGCCGGGCATGTCGCCGGGCAATGGCTCGAGGCCGAGTACGCCCCGGGCATTGCCCACCCAGTGGATGGCGGCGCCCTCGATCTCGCCTAGCGCGCCCTGTTGGATTTTGTCGCGCAGATAGCGGCAGTGGCTCCAGTAGGGCGGGTTTTGCGCCACGACCAGGGCCAGGCCTTTTTCGTCGGCCAGCGCCACCAGCGCGCGGCCCTCGTCGGGATCGAGGGTGATGGGTTTTTCCAACAAGACGTGAAGGCCCCGGTCGAGTGCGGCTCGGGCGTGGTCGTAGTGCAGGTCGTGCGGCGAGCAGACCAGCACGCCGTCGAGCAGGCCGCTGTCGAGCATCTCGCGATAGTCGGTAAAGGTCGCCGTTACCGAGAAGGCCTCGGCCATCCGCGCGAGCTGATCGGGGTTGCGGCGGCAGAGCGCGGCCAATTCGGCTTCGCGGTGTGCGGCGATGTCGGGGCAGTGGCGGCGCGAGGCGAACCAGCCAGCGCCGAGGACGCCGATGCGCACGGGGGATTGGACGGGCATGGGGGCTCCGGTCGGTTTCCGGTCGGTTGGGTCGTGGCGAAATCGGATGAATGATAGCGAAAGGGGGGACGGGCGCACAAGGGGTCTGTTGTGTCGGTGCTGCACCCCCCGTAGATTTTCGCTTGAGCCATGGTACCCGAAGAAGATCCCTACGAAGATCCCGAGCCCGTCGAAGTGCCCATCGACGGCACGCTCGACCTGCACACCTTCCACCCGCGCGAGGTCAAGGACCTGGTGCCCGACTACCTGGAGGCCTGCCGCGAGCGGGGGATTTTACAGGTGCGCATCGTCCACGGCAAGGGCACCGGCCAGCTCCGCCGCACTGTCCACGCAGTGCTCGACCGCCTCGACGAGGTCGAGTCCTACCGCCTGGGCGGCACGGGCGAGGGCAGCTGGGGCGCGACGCTGGTCTTTCTCAAGGGGGGTTAACGAAGGCTCAATCGCCGGCGTCTAAGAGAATGGCCGAAGTCAGGAAGTGCCGGGGTCCGGGCGGCCCCGGTGCGGGCCGATCCGGGCTCTGGGCAATGATGCGCAGTCGCACGAAGCCGCGCGCGGCGGCCGGGATCTCGACCGTCCATTCCGTCGCCCCGTCCGGTCTGGGACCCAGCCGGGCCAGTACTGCGGGCGGGTCGATGGCGGTGTAGCTACCGATCAGTTCGGCGGCGGCGATGGCCTCGGTCGCGGCAAAGGCCACGCGCAGCGTCCCCGACCCGCCGCGCCAGGTGGCGCCGACACTCCGGCCATCGACAGAGAAGTCTTCGAGCTCGAGCCAGTGGCCCTGGGCCGCACAGGTGCGCCCCTGGCGCAGGGCGGCGAAGATGGCCGCTGGCGTCGGCTCCGCGACCCCGACCAGGGTGTGGTTGAAGGCGCCGAGCGGGTAGTCGGGCTGGCGCGCTTGTTTGTGCACGTGAAAGTCCGAGTGCAACAGCAGCGAGAAGGGTTGGCCGCTGGCGTAGACCCGGTCGGCCAGTCCACCGACGGCGGCGCCGGGATAGGTGCAGGGGTCAAGCGCTGCGATTTTGGCATGGGCCTGGTGTCCGTGCAGGGCCTCGAGGCCGACGATCAGCTCGTTCGGGTCGGCCGCCAGATAGCGGTCGATGCTCTCGGGGTTCCACTGCCCGGGCGCGGGGTGGTTGAAGAAGATGATGGGTCGCTCGGCGGCGGGCAGATCGGCGAGGTGGGCGAGCGCGGTCTCGACATCTGGCGCGCCCGGCGCGCCGAGCCTATCGTGATCGCGGGCGAAGGCATAGGCGTTTTCGGCCTCGCGTGCGCCCGGTGGGAAGATCACCCCGGCATGGGTTCCGGCGGGCGCGTTCCACTCAAGCCCGAAAAAAACCGGCAAGCCCGGTAGTGCCGCGCGAATGCGTTCGACCATGTGGTGCTGTTCGAAGAAGATCGGTTTTTGCGCGTGGTTGGTCAGCGCGATAAAATCTAGGTGTTCGCCCGCTCCTTCTAGGTGCGCGAGGACCAGATCGTGGTCTTCGCAGTGGTTGTGCATATCGCCGCGCAACCAGGTCGGGGCCGTGCCGAGCGCATTGTCGATCATAATGACAATCTAACGACTAATTGTTACAATTGGAACTCGAGCGGAGGCGCAGTGCAAAATTCCCCCGATAATTACTACGACCACTATCCGACCATCGCGCTTGCGCGGCCGGTCGTGCTCGGCGGTGTCCCCACCGCCCCCTATCGCGAAGTCGGGCACAGCCTGGGCGCACTGAGCGGCTTGCCGCTTATCGACCTCGACCACTGGCTCGAACACCACTTCGGGTCGTCGCTGTGGGAGGCCCTGCACCAGCGGGGCGAAGCCGCCGTGGGCGAGACCGCTCGGGCGCTGATGGCCAAAGCCCTAGAAACCCGTCCCTGCAGCCTCGTGGTGCTGGGCGCGGCGGCGGCGCTGGTCGGTGTCCCGCCCGACCGCGAGCGGACAGCGCTGGTCTGGTTGGACGCCGCGCCGACGGCCCTGTACTGGACCCTGCGCCAAGAACAGCTGGAGCAGGGCCCGCAGCCCTTTCCCTGCGTGCCCTTCCCGCTGGAGCGCTTTGGCCAGCTCGAGCCGCTGCTGGGTGTCTTGCGGCTGTATGCGGAGCGCGCCGATCTTTGCCTGGAAGTCGTCGAGGTACAGGAGACCGTCAACCAGCTCTTCGCCGCTCTGCCGCGCTTGGGCGGCGCGGCTGTCGATGAGTTCCGCGATGCCTAGCGGCGACTACGCGTGCCGCTTCGCCCCCGACGGCTGGGATGAACAAGACTGGATACAGGTCAAATCGCCGCGCTGGGATCATCCCGGCGGCTGGGTGCAGCGCGGCGAACATATCGAAAACCGTGTGCCCCCCGATGCCGCGCCAGCGCAGATGCTCGGCGTGCGGGCCGGCGAGACCTACAGCAGCATGGTCCTGGCCCGCGCGCCCGTGCAAGATGTGCGTGTGCGCGCGGTGGTGTCGTTCGACGATCGCATGGCGCCGCTCGTCGTGCTAGCCGGGCCGTTGGGCACCGATCACCGCGGTGCGCCCGAGTACCGCCAGCACATCGAGATCGCACTCTTCGACGAGGGCGTCAACGTCTGGCACCACACCTGGACCGAGGCGGGCGGCCCGGCGTGGAACAAAGCTGCCTGGTGGGCCTGCGACCTGGCGCCGGGCACGCCGCATGAATTGGTGGTCGAACGGCGCGGGCCGAACCTGTCGCTGGCTGTGGACGACCGCCGTTGCGGCTGCCGGCTGGAGGGGCTGCCCGCCGCGGTGCGCCCCGGACTCACCGGGTGCGAGGGCGTAAACCGCTTCTACGAATTTGCCGTATCAACGCCGGAGGATTGAATACCATGGAACCCCTGCTCGATGCCGTCGAAGCGCGGATCGTCGGAGCGCTGGTCGAAAAGCAGATCACCACGCCCGACAATTATCCGCTGACGCTCAACGCGTTGACGACGGCCTGCAACCAGAAGTCGAATCGCCATCCTGTGGTCGCCTTTGACGAAAGGACGGTGGTGCGTTCGCTCGAGCAACTGCGCGACAAAGGTCTGGCGCGGATGGTCTCAGGCGCCGACCAGCGCGTGCCCAAGTACTACCACCTCTTCGCCGAGAAGCTCGAGCTCAGCCTGCCACAGGTGGCGGCTCTGACCGTTTTGATATTGCGGGGACCGCAGACCCTGGGCGAGATCAGGGGTCGCAGCGGGCGCCTGCACGAGTTCGCCGACCTGGACGAGGTCGAACAGACGCTGGGTGAATTGGGCGAGCGGCAACAGCCCATGGTCGTCCAACTCGAGCGCCAACCCGGCCGCAAGGAAGCGCGCTTCGCCCACCTGCTCTGCGGCGAGCCCGATATCGGGGAGGAAGACCAAGGCGAGGGTCTGGTCGAGCTGGCGGCGCTGGACGTGCGGGCCGAAAACGAGCGCCTGGCGGCGCTGGAGCAGGAGGTCGGCGCGCTGCGCGAAGAGCTAGCGGGGCTACGACGGGCTTTCGAAGAGTTTAGAGGGCAGTTCTAGACGACGGCAGGAGCGTTGCCGAGCCGACTTTGCTGCCGGTATTTGCGCGGCGAAACGCCGGCGATATTGCTAAAGACCCGGCTGAAGTGCTGCACCGTGGCAAAACCCGTGTCGAGGGCGATGCGGGCGATATCCATTTCGGTCGTTTCCAACAACTGAATGGCTGTCTTGAGGCGGCAGGTGTGCAGAAGCTGGCGGAATGACTGCCCCGTGGACACCTGGATGCGCGCCGAGACCTGGTCGAGGCTCAGTCCCATGGCGTCGGCTACATCCCGGCGCGAGTTGACCTGGATGGCGTGTTGCTGGATATAGGCGACGACCGGCTCGCGCGATAGTCCGCTGGTGTCGGCTTCCTGCGCTTGTCGGCGCTTGGTCAGGGCTTCATCAATGCGGGCCAGCAGGCCGCCGGGGCTGAAGGGTTTTTCGATGTAGTCGGCCGCGCCCAGCTTCATCGCCTCGACTGCTGTCGGCACGTCCCCGCCCCCCGTCACAATGATGACCACGGCGTTGCACCCACCCTCACGCAACTGCTTCAGACAGGTAATGCCGTCCATATGGGGCATCGACACATCGAGCAAAATGACCTCGTAGTCGTTCTGCTGCACCTTCGCGAGTGCTTTGAGACCATCTTCCGCGATGTCGATGGCAAAGGCCTCTTCGTCGAGTAACTGGCTACAGTATTTGAGAAAGAGATCGTCGTCGTCGACGACCAAAATCGGTAGCGGTCTGGCGGCGCTATCGGTCGCCGGTGCAGAAGAGGATGTGTTTGCCATAGAGTCGTCGTTTGAATGGGCTCTGGTAGTCATTTAACCACAGTAAATATAGCTAAATTACCTCAAAAACCCAAAAGCGACAAAAGAAAGGCCTATTTATCCGGCGGCCGCAGTGGATCGGCGATTTTTCTGCCGGTATTTGCGCGGCGAAACGCCGGTGATATTGCTGAAGACCCGGCTGAAGTGCTGCACCGTGGCAAAACCCGTGTCGAGGGCGATGCGGGCGATTTCTAATTCGGTCTCTTTGAGCAATTGGGTCGCCTTCTGTAGCCGGCAGGTGTTGAGCCACTGGCGGAAGGACTGCCCGGTAGTGGTCTGAACCCGCGCCGAAACTTGCTCGAGCGTCAGTTCCATGACATCGGCTACATCCTGGCGGGTGCTGATTCGCGTAGCATGCTGCTGAATATACACGATGACCGGATCGTTGGACCCCAGGCGACGATGGTTCGCTCCTGTCGGCGGTCGGCGCGTCGGCGTTCGCCGTCCTCGTCGATGTCGGGCACGGCCTGGGCCACCAGGCTTTCGATCTTTTTGACCAGGGCATCGGTTTCGAAGGGCTTGGTCATAAAATCGGCCGCGCCCAGCTTCATCGCCTCGACCGCCGTCTGCAAATCCCCCCTGCCGGTCACGATGATAACCTCGGCGCTGCTGGGGCCCTTTTTGAGTTTCTCCAGACAGGCCAAGCCGCCTCATATGGGGCATATTGATGTGCATCAAGATCACGTCGTAGACGTTGTCGGCTGCCATGGCGAGGGCTTCCTGGCCATGGGCCGCAGTAGCGACGGTGAATTGTTCCGGTTCCAGCATCCGATTGCAGAAACGCAGAAAAAGGTCGTCGTCGTCGACGATGAGAACGGAGATGGTTTTCTCGGGGGCTGGGTCGATGGTGATTTCGTCGGTCACGAGTCTATTAGTTCTAGGTCGAATCGAAATTTTAGCCAGATATCGGCGATGTTTGCGAAGCGATGACAGGCTTCAGTCGGTGGGCAAATCGCCAACTCGATGGAGGATAATATAGGGGATTATCTGAAAAAAAGAGAAAAGAAAATTATCCAAAATAATATAATTATCTGTTTTTAAGCAAAAATAGAGATCGATTCAGATGAACACCGATGGCAGCGATCCGGTCAACCTGAGCAATGACGACTTCGCCAATGATCGCTTTCTGTCGTGGTCGCCCGATGGTACGCGCATCGCTTTCGAGTCGGATCGGATCGGCGATTTTGAGATCTACACGATGGATATCGAAGGGTCGAATGTAGTCAACCTCACCGACGACTTCGCCAACGACCGCTGTCCATCGTGGTCGCCCGACGGCAGCCTACTAGCGTTTGCGTCGGACCGGATTGGCGACTTCGAGATTTATACGATGAATGCCGATGGCACCAACCTGATACAGTTGACCGACAGCCCCGCCAACGATCGCAGTCCGTCGTGGTCGGCGGATGGCACGTGGATTGTCTTCGAGACCGATCGCGACGCCAACAGCGAGGTGTACAGAATTGGCGTCGATGGGACGGGACCGGTCAACCTGGGCAACGATGCGGGTATTGATTGGGCGCCGATGTGGGCACCATAGTGATGAATAAAAACCAGCAGGTGCTGCGAGCGCTTATCTGCCAGCTCTTGGGGGCATTTGTCCTATTGGTAGGCGCGGGTATGGAATCGGCTCTATGGGCCCAAGTCGCCGAGACGACCTTGGCATCGGGCTTAACTGGATCGACCCAGGTCGTGGCAGGGGCGGAAGTGCAAATCTATTCAATCGGTGTAACGGATCCAGGCGGATTCGGCGAGTCCAATCGGGTGGGCCACGAGGGCGGCGGTGGTAATCTCGGGGTGGAACTGACGATCTCTGATATGTCGGCGCCGACGGGGCTCGTCGCTGCCGACATCGCTGAATTAAGGCTCTATCACAGTACGAACAATGTGCTGGATACGGGAACCGATACTCAACTGGGTACGCAGGCAACTGTAAATATAGGAGCCGTTACGGAAATCGACGCGACTGGAGCAGGTAATCCGGCCCGCACGATCACTTTTGGCGCAGAAGATTTTATCTTCGTAACTGCGATTATATCGGCGAGCGCGACCGGCGGACACGCGTTCCGGGTCGGAGCCGCGGCTGGTAGCCTCGGTATGACGAGAGATACGGGACCAGCGCTGGACTATTCGCGTGGTTCGGTTTTTGCGGCTGCCGACGGCAACCACATTGTCATCGCGGCCGAGACCCCTTCTTTCAGCAGCGGCGTTGCCGGCGGTGGCAGGGGCATCCCCTTTGGCGGCGAACCGGTGATGCTGGCGCGTCTGGTCGGCACCGGCCTCTACATGATCCGCCGCACATCCGCGTAGTTTATATCCCATTCATATCTCGGCGAGCGCGTTGCCGATGCTCATGGCTTCTTCGAGCAAGGCGTCCAGCTGGTCCTGGCTGATGGCACCGACGTCGCAGGCGCTCCGGGCCTGTGCGAGCCAGCCTTCGAGCTCCAAGAGGGACATGGCGTAGCCGGTGCCGAGGTGCAAATCGGCATGCAACTGCCAGCGGGCCGTCTCTTGGCTGGAGAATGGTGCGCTAGCGGAAGCTTTCATGGGGGCCTCCTTTTGCGCGTGCCGGGCGGGGAGTTTCCCTGACAGCAGGGCGAGGGGGATATGTGTATAGATGAGCAAAGTCTATACCAGGTTCCCGGGCGAATCTGAGCAGGAATTAATATCCAATAGAAACAGCGGTATACGTGGCATTTATTGCGGCATTGGCACGGTCTGACGGAAACGGTGTCGCCAATGGGCAGAAAATTACGCCGCTCAATACGACAGAATCGCGTCTGTTGTGTGGCGATCGCGCAACAAAAACGGCCAGCCGCGACAACCGGCCGGCGTAGCGTTGGCCGCATATTCGCAAGCGACGATGAGAGGATCGGCCCTGGGCCTACCGCAGGGGGGAGATTACCGCATTTGGGCTGAGAGATAACGGACGACGCCGTCTTCGCTATTGGGCCCGATGACGTCGGTGGCGAGATTGCGGAGTCGCTTGGTGGCGTTGGCCGTGGCGATGGCGCGGGGCGCGAGCTCGAACATGCCGATATCGTTGTCGCCGTCGCCGAAGACCGTCAGATCCTCCACTCGGTAATTACCCCGGGTAAGCAGCTTTCGGATGGCACGGTCCTTGGTGGCGCGGACATGGCAGATGGTGAGCCAGGTGTCGCCGCTTTGCGAGTAGCCATTGGGGAAGATATACATCTGCAAGCGACCCGGGCAGCGCTCTTCCAGTGTGGCCTGCAATGTTTGCAACAAGGCTGGCTGGTGGACGATTATTGTAAAGGCGAGTACTTGCTCGCATAGCGCGGCGCGCAAATCCTCTATTTGCTGTAGACGTTCGTCGCCGGCATCGAGTCGGTCGTCAACAAGCCACTGCATGCCGGCATTTTCCACGCGGTTGTAGTACAGGGCGTCGCCACGGGGCCCGCAGGTCGAGATAAAGGGATACGGCCCCATCGCCCGAGTTTGCTCGTAGACGACGGCGGCGATCTCTGGTGGGATGGCCTGCACGTACTGATGGCGGCCGCTGGACACATCGGAAAGCAGCGCGCCGTTTAGATTGACAACCGGGAGGCGGAGGTCGAGCCCGGCGAGCAGGTGCCGTATGGAAGCGATGCTGCGGGCGGTGGCGACGGTAAAGTGCAGCCCGTCGGCGATGAGGCGGTTGAGCCCGTCGCGGCTGGCGGGTGACAACGTGCCGTCCGGCCTGAGCAGAGTGCCGTCGAGGTCGGATATGTAGAGTGCGCTGGACATATTCTGTGGATGCGGCGGAGCACTGTGCGCGGGCCGGTGCGCGCAGTTGGCATTCAATCCTCCAGACAGCGCTTGAGCAGATTTATCGCCGCGGCGGCGAAGGCGACCATATTGTGGTAGCGATCCTCTGCGCCGGTATTGACGATTGCGGCCAACTCTTTTGGTCCCCACACACCCAGGGCCGAGTGGCCGGCCGGGTCGCCGTAGCGATTGCCGGTCGGGCCGGCGGCACCGGTCTCGCCGATGCCCCAGTCGGCGTCGAGCCGCGCCGCCGCCGCCCGCGCCAGGTCGAGGGCATGGGCTTCGGTGGCCGGGCGGTGGGTCTCCATCTGGGCGGCGGGGACATCGATGAGAATGCGCTTGGCATCGCCGGTGTAGACCGTGCCCCCCCCTTTAAAGTAGGCCGAGGCGCCGGGCACGGCCAGGAGCGCGGCGGCGATCAGGCCACCGGCGGAGGATTCGGCGATGGCGATGGTTTCGCCGCGGGCTTTGAGCAGGGCGCCTACTTCGTTGGCCATGGTGCCGATGTCGGACATGGGTTTCCTTTCGATAGGGCGGTAGGATGCGGAGGCATGGGCAGCTCGGCGTGTCCGTGGGCAGATTCTCTGCTAGGCGACGATCTAGCCGTAGGCCCCATGCGGCAGAAATCCCAGCAAGCGCCGCCGCCGCTCGTCGGCGCCGCGGTAGACGTGCTCGGGCATCTGGTAGTTCATAAAGGGAAAAAACTTGTGGCCGACGATGCGGCGGGCATAGGTGATCTGGGTCATATAGCGGGTGCGCTGGCTCTGGTTGGGGCCGCCGCGGTGCCAGACCTGATTGTTGAAAATCGTCACCGAGCCGGCCGGCCCGACGCCCGAAAAGACCTGGTCTTCGTAGGGCGTGCCCTCGATCGGGTTGGGCGCCGCGGCGCCGAAAAGATGCGAGCCGGGCACGACCTGGGTCGGCCCCTGCGCCACCTCGTCGATATCGGTCAGCATGTAATTGCAGGTAAAAAAGAGCACCGGCAGGCGGATATTCTTTGGCGGCTCGCCCTCGGTGACCAGAAAATGGGGCGGGTCATCCTGGTGCCAGGAGCTGATGCCGCCGCCCGGCGGGGTAATGAAGCTGTTGTTGTGAATGACGTGGCAGGGCGAGTCGATGACGGCTTCGGCGAAGGAGACGATGGGCTCGAGGTCGAAGAGGTCCAGATTGGCGGCACTGATCTCGAACATCCGGTGGTGGAGCGATTTGCTGTTGCCGCTGACGCGCTGCTGGTCGGCGAGGGCGCGGTCGAGGTCGGCGCGGAGATGGGCGACGAGATCGGGCGGGAGTACATTTTTAAAAAAGAGAAAGCCATTGCGGTGGAATTGTTCGACCCACGCGGCGATCTGCTCGGTGTCGGGCGGGGTGTTGGCGAGGTAATTTGTCGCGGACATAGGGAGCTACTCCTTNTCGACGCCTAGCNGCGTTCCGGACCGCCCGGTCGCCGTCTGCTACCGTAAATTAGATAACCGCTCGGATATAACAAAGCGGACCNTTCGTTTTTCCCTTTGTGGCGCATCTTTCTCGTCGCTGGTATCGGTGCACACCACGCCTGGCCCAGCAGNGCGCCGCACGTCGCGCTTACGCCTTGCGGACAGTGCCCGGCCGCCGGTTTTTTGGAGCACCAGGATGCATGTGCCGGCGTTCGCTTATCCGTACTGCGCCCCCAACAACAAGGAGCCCGATATGCGCGATGTAAAAGAACGGCTCGCACGCCTCGAGCGCGAAAACTACCATCTGCGGCAGCAAAACCGCTGGACGCAACTCGGCGTTATGGTGCTGGGCGCCCTCGTTTTTTTGGCCGCCGGCTATCCCGAGATCGGAGGCGAGGTCGTCGTCGAGCGCCTTGTGCTTCGCGACGACCAGGGGCGGGTCCGTGCTCGCCTGGGCATCGACGGGGGCGGTGTGCTGCAGCGCTTCTTCGATGAAACCGGTACCGAGCGCATTCGCTTAGGGATCACCGCCGAGGGACTGGCGCAACAGCGGCTCTTCGACCAGCAGGGTCGGGTGCGGGTCTCCAGCTCGACCTATCCCGACGACCACCCCAAAGCCCCCGGCGTGGCCGGCTCGGTCTACTACGACGGGCGCGAGACCAAGCGCATAAGGCTGGCGACTGACGCCGAGGGCGTGGCCGTGCAGCAGTTCAAGGACGGGGAGCGCGCGGACCGGCTGGCCACGCGAGTCGATCCGGCGGGGCGCGTGGCGCAAGAGCGCCGCTGACGCCGTCTACTCTTCCTGCTTTTGCGCCACCCACCCGACCGCGACCACCGCGCCAATAAACTCGCCCTCGTGGCAACTGGGGCAGCGCGCGGTGGTCAGGCCGCCGCAGCAGGCGCGGCAAAAGAGCCGGCCACAGCCGCCGATCGACTCCTTGCACAGGAAAATGGTGGTCGCGGCTTTTTTGGTTTTACAATTGGGGCAAGTCGGGTAGGGTTCCATTGCGTGCATTCCGGTAAGTGTCTGGGGGCAAATGTATGACAGAACTCGAAAGTTTGCGCAAGCAGCACGGCGCGCCCGCCTGCTTGAGGTAGCCGTTCAAACCCCGTATAATTAGTAGCTTGGAATACGCAAAATGGCGGTGCCGAAGAGGAGTGACAAAGTGCACAAGTGGTCGATTGTCATCGCGGTCGTGCTGGTCGCGGCCCAGGGCGAAGCCCAGGTCTCGCTGTGGAAACTGGGCGGCGCTCGGGCCTGGAGCGCAAGCGACAGCAGCGAAGTCTTTATCGATTTCGCGACCTTCCCCGGCTCTATGGCCCCGGTCTACTTCACCGGCGAGGACAATATCCTCTCCAAACTCGACCTCTGGTCGCCCTTCAAATTTCCCACTGACCTCAGCTACGAGGACGGTCTGATCCCCAGGGTCTGGCGCGCGGCCAACGGTTTTTACTGGTTTACCGCCGGCACCCTGACCACCGAATGGGTCGACGGCGATAGCTCATCCTATAGCCCGCCGGTCGCCCGCGGCATCAACTCGGAGTGGTACACTTTCGACGTCGGCGTGCCGGTGCCGGCCGATGTGGTGGGCTTCTACACGCCCCCGCACGGTTTTCGCGCCGACGGCTCGCTGCTCCGGGACGACATCTTCAAGGCCTTCGAAGTGTCGATCGCCGAAGAATTCGACCCGGTGCTCAATCTCGAGAACAACGACAACGACTACCACCGGCTGGAGACGCTGGTCTCCGACGTGCCACTCAATTTCGCCGCAAATGTGCAGCTGGGTTTCCCCAAGCAGTACGTGCGCTTTATCCGCCTGCGCCGCAAACCCTCGATCGACGACAAGACCTTCGCCTCGGGCCAGGCCAACGTGCAGCAGGGCACTATCGGCGAGTTCGAACTCAAGGGCGCGGGCGTGCCCAAGCGTGTATTCTACGTCTCCAAGATCATCGATCTGGGCCGCACGGTGAATTTCGGTCGGCTGTTTTGGGACGCCACGCCGATGCGGATGGTCGACGGCGCGCCAGTCGAGGCCGCCGACGCGCGGGCCGCGCTCGATATTTCGGTGCGATCCGGCCGCGATCCAGACCCGAATGTCTACCACGAGTTTACCGACACCGGCGCCGAGCGCACCGTCAGTCGCCAGCGCTTCGAAAACGAACTCAAGCAGCCCGACCAGACCACCGGCGGCCAGATCCAGGAGGGCAAACCGGGCCTGCGCGCCTCGATCGTCTACGACCAGGACAACTGGACCTTCTGGTCCTTCCCCGTCGTCGGGTCAGGCCAGCTTGCTCCGCTGGAGCGCGGCAGCCACATCCAGGTGCGGATCACCCTGCAGAGCGAGTCGTACTTCGACTTCATACGGCTCGACTCGCTGTGGATCGAGACCTCGCCGCCTCTGGCCCTGCAGGTCATCGGCGAGGTGGCTCGCCTCGATGAGCCGACGCCCGACCGCGGCCTGACCGAGGTGCCGATGGGTGAAATGACGGACTTTTCCTACGACGTGCGCGCCGAGTTCGACGCGGCGAGCCAGCGCGGTTTCGACGCGATCAAGATTCGCACCGGCACCAGGCCGCGCTTTGCGCGGCTGGAGATGGGCGAGCCGCTGGTGGCGGTGGAACCGGCGGCGGTGATCGAGGGAAACGACGCGCTCGAGGTGCGCCTGCCGCAGCGAGTTTCGCGCGGTAACAACGAGCCGGTGCGGCTGGTCTTTGGCGCCGAGGTGTTTGTCTTCGCCAACACCTTCGCCGGCGAGGTCTTCGACACCAGCGGCGATAATCTGCCGCAGCAGGTCGAAGCCGGCGACGCCAGCGCCGTGGTCGGCACCAATGCCCTACGGGTATTGGGCGGTGCTGACAAAGCCGGAAGCACCATTGAGAATCTGGCCTTTTCGACGGGGGTGGTGACGCCCAATGGCGATGGGGTCAACGACCGCCTGGCCATCGACTATACCCTTTTCCGCCTGCCCGCCCCGGTGCCGGTAGTCCTCAATATCTACGACCTCCAGGGCGTCCGGCTTGGCCGCCGCGCGTTCGGCGTGCAGAGCGCCGGGCCCCAGAGCGTGGAATGGGACGGCCGCGACGCCGCAGGCCAAACGCTGGCGCCCGGCCTCTACCTGGTCGAAATTGCCCTCGAGTCGGAGTTCAAGACCTTTCGCCATCTACAGCCGCTGGGGGTAGCCTACTAGTGGCGCAACGCTCGAATCCCGAACTCTATGTTTGGCCCTGTTTTTTTATTTTCAAGAGAGTCACAATACGGTCGGAAGTGCCCGGTCCTGAGGTTGCAAACACATGAAAGTGCTCATAGCTGAAGATTCCAATACCATGCGCGGCATCGTGCGCGAGATGATGCGGCGATTGGGTTATGACGACGTGATCGAAGCCGCAGACGGCCGGGAGGCGTGGGAGCGGCTGAACGAGCAGCCTTTCGACCTGTTGCTTACCGATTGGAATATGCTGCAAATGTCGGGTCTCGAGCTATTGCAAAAAGTGCGCGGGACGCCCGACATGGCCTCGCTGCCGGTGGTGATGCTGACGACCCGCAACAACAAGGAGGATATCGTCAGCGCGGTGAAGGCCGGGATCAACAACTACGTCACCAAGCCCTGTAAGCCGACGCAGCTCAAGGACAAGATTGACAAGGCGCTGATCCACGCGGTCAAAAAGCACCCATTGCAACCGCCGTCGGTGCAGCACCGCGACCCGGAGGCGATATTAAAGGGCAGCCGCAGCCTCCATCCGTCGCAAATGGGTCCTTATGTCCTTTGCTACGAAGCCACTGTCGATCTGCAGGAAATGCTCGGGCGTGGCGAGAAAACTCTGTTGCACACCTACGAAGCGATCGTCGATGCTATCGAGCGCCTCAACGAGGAATTTCCCGGCCTGGAGTTGGGCTACGGCATCGAGGAAGACAGTAGGGAATTCACTCG
>PBOD01000186.1 GCA_002724215.1 Gemmatimonadota bacterium
CTGGCCAGACGTGCGAGTTTTGCCGAGACCGCAGAGGGAATAGTGCAATGATCTACCGCGGGATCGGCAGGGAGGATTTTCCTCGCAATTATAGCGGCGGCGTTTGTGGTCGTCAACTAACGAGTTCAAACCGCTTCTCGCGGGCACCGTTTGAGTGATCATCCGTCGAGATTGCTCCGTCGTATAATGCCGGGCGGTGGTAGCCCCAATTTTGGCAGCCGTATTAAAAAGCGGACTGATATTTCGCCGCCACTCAGAATCCACACAAATTTCACATTTATGTAAGCACTTAAATATTATTGACTTGTGTGCCAATGATGGAAAAATCGGCCTACGGGTGGGGCTGTCCCTTTGCCCTTTTTGATGCGATTAGGTCTTCTGCAGAGCGGTTTGGTCGCTAAAATGACCGAATATTTTTCCAAAATTGCCGAATTATAGAGAAACAAGTATACGCGTTGGCGAGTCTTAATAATTGCGATGAATCTCTTTTGCGGAGGTGCACTGATGAAAGCAATAGCTCGTATTCTCTTGCTGACTCTGGTGCCATTAGAGGCGGTATGGGCGGTGGACAAGAGTTTTTCCAAGGTCCTCCACCAGATTCAATTCGACAGCTCTGGAGGGGGCAACGAGTGGTTGGGATCGGTGGTCGCAGGAGCAATGGTGGTCGCTCTCGGCCTGATTCTCGCCCTTTATTTCTTCGTCACCGGGACGACGGGCGGAAGCGCAAAGTGCCGCCCGAGATCTCGGCGCAGAAACGGCGGCAGAATTTCATTGAACAAGCCCAGCGCCTGGGTTTCACCCGCGTCGAGGCGCGGATTCTGAGCCAAGTCGCCGGCAATGGCGAGGCGGAACACTCCGAGCGGCTGCTAAAGAAGGGGCCGCACTTTTGGCACTTCGCCGCGCGGGTGAAAAAGCTGGCCCGGCAGCGCAAAAACGAGCTCGCAGTGCTCGACGAGATTGTCGCCAAACTCACCCGGATAAAAAAGCGGAATGTACAGGAGCGCAAGGATCTGCGTAGCGAGATAGATCTGCCCGTATGGCTGGGATCCGAAAACGAAGGGCAAGTGGAGGGGCNACTGGTGAATATAAGCGTGGGCGGGGCTGCGATCCGCGCAGACATGGATTTGCAGCACGGCGATCAGGTCGAATTCTGGTCAATGGATACCCATTGGCTACCACCGATCACGGCAGTCGTTTTGCACGCCGCAGGATCGGGNAATAAGCGCATTTTCAATCTCCAGTTCGCCGCAGCACCTGCTGGAGAATTGCGGGCAGCCATTCTCGAACTACAGAAATCGGCCAGTAAAATAGTGGGGCCAATGCGCGAGCAGCCTGCCTGAAACAGAATGCGAATCGATCGACTGGACGCGTAGCGTATATCCCTTACCCGGGTCGAGTAGAACGCGCAAAAAAACGGGGGAGTAGCCATTGCGGCTCTCCACCCGTTTTGTATTTGCGCCAAAATTCAAGAATGAAGCCGATGCATATCGCGTGCAGCGATCTTGTGCATGCGCGTCGATATTGAGCCTGTCTGCACCAGGCTAGGCTTCTGTTCGCTATTGCCGATCCGGCCCCAACCGCGTGGAGCTGCAGCCGNGCTACCCGTTGCTTATTTATTGCCGTATTTGCGCAGGCCCAAAAAGCCACCAACGCCCAGTACGAGCAAGACGATCGAAAGCACGGGACGCACAAAAAACCAGGCAATCGCAATGNTCAACAAGGCCAGCGGCAAGGCAATCAGAATCGCAATCANCGAAGTGCCGAGCTCCACAAGGGTGCCGATGTGAATGCCGACAAACGGAATGCGATCGATGACGGTCGCGAAGATTTTGAACAGCCATGCCAGACCGATGGCCATCATCGCAAGGCCGACCAATCGCAGCACCCACGTCTCCAACTCCAGCGCCTCTTCGGCGGTGTTGAACATCAGATCCGCACTCGCCATCCCGAGTTCNAGCAACTCGAGCGTCCCCGTCTCCGTAAGATAGGGCTCCAACCGGTTGCCCTTCTGACGCGATATCACGCTGACTTCCGTCTCGGTGGGCACGATCTCGAAACGCACCTTCAAGTCGCCAATCCGCGGCTTGGCGGGATCTTTGCCCACATAGAGTCCATTGCCAGCGCGATGTACCGTCTTGCCTGATAGCTGGTCGGGTAAACCATCGCCGGGCAATCGAAGGCCCTGATAGGCGTTGATTTTCTCCACCAACGACGACGACANCTGGTACGCACCCACCATCACCCGANCGGCTGCTTCTTCCGCGCTGGGATAGCTGATATCCGCCGGGTTTTCGTGTCCCTTGCGCTTGCGAAAANCACCCGAGTCGATGTGATCTTCCGACCATACGCGCTTGTATTTATAGCGGGTGACCGTCTTTTCCCCGCCACTACTGGTTTTTTCCTTTTTCTCCTCTTTGTCTTCTCTCCACTGATACATCTCGCTGATCCGTCGCAGCTTGAGGGCCGTCGCTTCGATGCCGAAGTCCGCGTCGTTCAACACTTGATCCGTGGTGGCATCGCCGTAGAAATAGACCAGTTCGCCGTTGTTGGCCGGATCGACGGATTCTGCCTGCACCTCTACGACAGCGCCCTTGCCCTCCGCTAGTGCCTCGGCGCGATCTACGGCACGGCCCTCGTTCCAGAATAGCACCGGAAAAGCAGCCAGAAAGAGCACAAATCCCAGCACCGCCCTACCCGCCTGTTCCTGCAGCCGCGATCCCCACCCCCGGCGAGTCGTTTCGGTAAATGAATCGCCGGAGCCGCCCGTATCGTCGTACACGTCCCCNCCATCGGATTCTCCATCGTACGATTCGTCTTCGTACGATTCGTCTTCGGCCATGGCTGTATCCTTTCTATACCATCAACAAACAACGAACGCAATCTCGTGGTGATACCGCGTGCTCGACACATTCGCTCCGAATATAGCAACGATATAGTCGGCCACCAAACGATATAATGGGGTTTTATTCAGAGGAGGATCTATACTCATTTGCCCGTTGCACAAATACAGGATTTTTTATCTCTATCGCCGCNCNGGCCTACTACGCCGNCACCGATTTGTGCCGCAATCCAGGATTGCTTATAGTAGCTTTTTGNCATCTNCANAATTCNTATTCTGCCCATCCNACCAACNNTCGAAAACCTTTGGCAGGAGGTTTTTCTGGCTGCCCCANCCTTTGCGGTGCCGCTGTATACCGATNNNTCGCCCCNCGCCCCACAGNATCGAATCAGCTACGCNAAAANCGCACTNATTNCTACGGGATNAAAGCAAACGCCGAGGACGCGTGGTCTGCACNGCGCACCAANCGNAGATCTGCTCGCGGTTTACATGATGCAATCGGTGGCAAATCTGNCGTCNAACGCNCAGNAATTTAAGCGCCNCGTANTGTNNTCATTGGTCGATTAGGCCGCNTNCNGGCGCGGCCTGTCGCCGCTTTACTGAGGAGCTATGAACCAACGCCAGAGCAGCGTAGCNACACCTCGCGGCAAAACGACCAACCCGCGCCGCCACGATCTCGACGCCTTGCGCGGCTTCGCCATGCTGCTCGGCATCGCCTTGCACGCCGGCCTATCGCTGACGCCTTTTCCCTGGCCGGTGCAGGACACTCGACAGAGCGAGTGGTACGGCCTGCTTTTTGCGGCCGTGCACGGCTTTCGCATGCCGCTGTTTTTCCTGCTTAGCGGTTTTTTCACCGCCATGCTGTGGCGCAGTCGCGGTCTTGAGGCCCTATTGAGCCACCGCCTGCGCCGCGTCTTGCTCCCACTGCTGCTCGGAATGGTCACCGTCGTTCCCGCAGTCTCCGGCATAAGTGCCCTGGCCATAGCCGACGGCCTCGGCGCCTCGGCGGACGGCGCAAGCGAAGACACGATATGGAGCGCCGCCGCACGCGGCGACATCTACGCCATCGACCGGCACCTCGACGCCGGTGCCCATCCCGACACCCTCGAGCCCGCCTTTGGCACGAGCCCGCTCGCCACCGCCGCGCTTTTCGGCCACCGCGCGGCCGTCGCCCAGCTGCTCGCGCGCGGCGCCGCGATCGACAGACGCAACAGAGACGGTAGTACCGCGCTCCACGCCGCCGCCTTTCTCGGCCGTATTGGCGTCGCCGAACTGCTCGTTGAGCACGGCGCCGGCATCGACATCGAAAACGACAACAGGATGGTCGCGGCGCAGAGTGCTGATGTCGACTGGAGTGTCACTACCGAGATTGCCGGCTGGCTGCAGATCGAAATCGACGAGGCGCAGGTGAAAGCCGGCCGGCGCGCCGTCATCGAATTGCTGGCGCAGCACATAGACCCAGAATCGAGCGCAACAGCACCCGCCGCCCCGGCCGCCAGTGAAGACGACCTGATCCCCGCGGCCTTATTCAACAAGAACATTCTGTACCATCTGTGGTTTATGTGGTTCCTGTGCTGGCTGGTGTGCGGCTTTGTGGTCTGCGCCCTCGTCGCCGAACGCGTGCCATTGAAGCGGCTTCCCGCCTGGACTCTGCTCTCGCCAGCACGCTACCTGTGGCTGGTACCGCTGACGATGGTGCCGCAGTCGTATATGGGTCTTTATTTTCGCTCCTTCGGCCCCGATACTTCTTTCGGTCTGCTGCCGCTGCCGCACGTCCTGCTCTTTTACGCCCTGTTCTTCGGGTTCGGAGCGCTCTATTTCACGTGCGGGGACGAAGACGGACGCCTGGGCAAATACTGGCGCTTCGAATTGCCATTCGGCTTGCTGGTAGTCTTTCCGCTCGGTCTCGAATTTTCCACCGGCGCATTCGGCTTCGCCGCCGACTGGCTGGCCGAAGACGACGCTCGCCTGGTCGCTGTCGGCCTGCAGGCGGCCTTCGCCTGGCTGCTGAGCTTCGCGCTGATGGGCGCGTTTCGCCATTACCTCAGCAGTGAACGTTACAAAGTGCGCTATTTGTCCGATGCCTCGTACTGGCTCTACATCGCGCATGTACCGCTGATCATCGGCGCACAGTTGCTCGTGCGGGATTGGCCATTGCCCAGTCTCGCCAAATTCGCGCTGATCTGTTGCGCGGTCACGGGCTTGCTGCTGCTGGTCTACCAGACCCTGGTCCGCTACCGCTGGCTGGGCACATTTCTCAACGGCCCGCGCACGCGGCCGGATGCCTGATACGGCACGGCGTATCAGGCACAGACTTTCTGTAAAATGGGAGTTTACACATGAAGAATATCCGATCTATCTGCAGCCTCATGCTGCTTAGCCTGTTGGCCAATAACGACAGTGCCGGCGCCGAGAGCGCAGCCATTAGCAGCCAGGCAGCAGGGCTGTGGAATGGCTTTATGGGCGGAGCGCGAAACGGGCATGCGGACGAACGCGAGGTTATTCCACGCCAAAATCCGGTAATGCACAGGGCGTGGAATACGGCAATCGGCACCGGATACTCCGGGGTCTCGCTGATTGACGACACGGCTATCACCATGTATTCAGATCACCAGTTCGATTATGTGATCGCATTGAACACGACCAACGGCACGGAGCACTGGCGTTACAAAATAGGCCCCACCTACAAAGGGCATGGCAACTCGCAAGATGGACCGCTTTCCACCCCTCTGGTCAGGGGAGATCGCGTCTATTGCCTGTCGCCCTTCGGTCTGTTCTTTGCGCTGTCATTGGACTCTGGAGACTTACAGTGGCAGGCCGACCTGCAGCAGGAATACGGCGCCAGAGCCCCGCAGTGGGGTTTTGCCAGTTCACCTCTGGCCTATCGAGATAATATTGTGGTTATGGCCGGTGGCACGGAGGGAGCGAGTTTGCTTCTCGCTTTCAATGCGCAAACGGGCGAGCTGGTATGGCGCTTTGGCGAGGACTTTGCCCATTATCGATCACCGGTCATTGGCAAAATCAACGGCGCCGATGTACTGCTGGCTGCCGGAGATGAAACCCTGTATTGCCTGCGGCCGGATACCGGCAAACTGCAGTGGACTTATGCGGTCGAGGGCGGCTTTACGGACAGCGCTACGCCCGTAATCGTCGCTGACAACCAGCTGTTGATTCAGTCGATCGAACACGGCCTGCAGCTGCTCGAAGTGAGCGAGGCGGGGCAGACGCCGGCGGTCGGGGTGGTGTGGCAGAATCACCGACTGAAAAGGTCTTATTGCTCGCCGATCGCGTATCGAGACTACATTTTCAGCTATAGCGGCAGATTCTTGACCTGTTCGCTGCTCGAGACCGGCGAGATCCAGTGGAAATCCAGAAAACCGGGTGAAGGCTTCGTCATTATCGTCGACGATCACCTCGTGGTACTGACCAAGCGGGGCGCTCTGTCTATTGCCGAAACCAGTCCGGAGGGATATATAGAAAAAGCATCGATCGACTTGTTCAGCGAATTGGCGTGGTCATCCCCCAGTTTTTACCAGGGGTCCATATACGCCAGAAATTACGGGGAAGTGGTCCGCGTTTCGTTGCGCGGAAGCGGCGAGAAGGTGTCAGAGCTACCCCTAGCGGCGACGGCGCCCGAATCAGAATTTGGCCGCTGGGTCGCTGAGGTCGAAGCGGCACCCGTCGAGATGAGGGCGGAACTGGCGGAAGATTTTCTGCTGCGGCAAAAATCCTTTCCCGTGATCGAAAACGGCAGCAACGTACACTTCATCTATGCGGGCGAGGCCGACGACGTGGCCCTCAACAGCGACCACCTGGGTTTGTGGGACGAGACGCAGATGAATCGCATTGCCGGCACCAACTTCTTCTATTTGAGTAGCTGGCTCGAACAGGATGCGCGCATAAAGTACCGCTACGTTAAGGATTTTGAAATACGCGAACTGGACCCCAGGAACCATGAGACGGCGAGAGAATCGAGGGATCGCTATTCCTGGCTGCGGATGCCCGGCCACTTGAGAGAGACCTACGTCGATGACGGCGGCAGCATTGGCGGCACATTGGTATCGCGCGAATTTGCCAGCCAAATCTACGAAGACCAGCGCAAGATTAANATNTATCTGCCACCCGGCTACGAGNAAGACCCCGGGCCTTATCCGGTCGCTTATGTNCATCACGGTNTAGAGGCGCTGGATATGGGCCAAATGCACTTCGTGGTCGATGCGCTGATCGAGCAGCAGCGAGTGCGGCCGATCATCCTGGTTTTTGAACTGGAGGCCGATCGCGATCCCGAGAAATATCCGCGGTATTTTGTCGACGAGCTGGTCCCCTTTATCGATGGCGCGTACCGCACGATAGATAGCCCGGAGGGTAGAATCAAAATCGGCAATGGCGGTGCGGGCTTTATCAGTTTGTACACAGCGCTCAGCCACCCGCAAACCATAGGCAATGTGGCGTGCCAGTCGAGCTTCTATTGGGCTCTGGATCGAGAGAAGATGATCAACCAGTTGATCGATGAGGTCGGCTATCAGCCCGTGCGCGTGTACCTGAATTGGGGAAAATACGACATCAAGCGCAGAAATATGGATGTCGAAGGACTGCGCGAGCGAAACAGTAGACTGTATGACAAGCTTGCAAGTCTCGACTACGAGATCTGGGGCGGCGAGTTGCATGCCGGTCACGGCTGGTCGAGCTGGAAACTGCAAAATGACGATATTTTCGAGTCGTTCGCGGCGCAGGAGTAAGCTGTGGCCGCGCCCCGACGCCGATCGTCTGTTGTGCCCTGCTGGCGGATCGGGTCGCACGGTGGCGCAATTCATCTGGAGCATGAGGTGACAGTGTGATCTCCAATCGGCAAATAGAACAATACTATCGCGACGGGTATACCGTTCTCGAGCATCTCATCGACCAAGACCAACTGCAGGAAGTCCGGGCGAGTTATGAGCAGACGATCGAAGCGGCCTTGACGCTGGGACATGCGCAACGCAACGAAGAGACCGGGCGTCTAAAGGGTCATAGATTCCAGAACCCGCATCACCCGGCCCTGGCTCGTAGCCCGTTGATGCAGGCACTCGCAGCATCGGATGTGGTGAAATTCGCCCGCAAGGTCTGCGGCAGCGATCCCGCGATGCTGGGTATTGCCGCGTTTGCCATGGAGCAGGATTTCGATTATCTGCCCGATTGGCACCGCGACTCGTATGCCGCATGGGGCAAGGACTCGCCCGAGGAGCTGCGCGTCAGGCATATGAAAAAAATGCCGGCGACGCAGGTGCTGCTGGCGCTGGAAGACGATGCTTCTTTCTGGTTTGTGCCCGGTTCGCACAATCGCGCGAATACCGCGCTCGAGGAAGCGCGTTTCGAGGAGGGCAGAACGGGTTGGCAAGAATCTTTCGAGGGGGCGATCCAGGTCGAGGTTGCCGCGGGCAGCGCGGTGCCGTTCGATGCCCGGGGAATTCATCGCGGGCTCAAGCGGTCGGGCGTCCGGCGGCGATCGCTCTTTGTCGTCTACGGCACGGCAGAAGAGGCCCGGCATTCGACAATCAGCGGATGGGCGCGGGAAGCAGAATATGCGGAGCAAACCTATCTCGAATCGCTGCCCGACAATTTTCGCCGCGCGGTGGAACAGACGATCGCGGCGGTGCACGAGAATTGAGTAGACGCTTGGTGACTGTCGCGACGCTATCGGACCCAACTACCGGGATCAGCCGCGGGCGACGCCGCCCGCTTCTTTGCAGCCCGCCGCTGATCTGCGCCCGGACCGAGGACCATTGAGCCGTTCCGAATGCGCCGCCCTCCGCATCCGCTGGGCACCGCGTCTGCTGATGACCGGTCGCTCGTTTCGCCTACCGGTCCAGACCGCCGGCCCCGAACCTGTGCTCCAATTCGCCCCCTTCACGCTGGTCGATCGGCGCTTCTCGCCGCGCGATGACGCTTTCATGTACTATCTCCGGGCCCCGCAGACCAGCGGCGACTATACCCTCAGCGCCGAATGCGGCGAGCAGAGCGACGCCCGCGTCGTCCAGGTCCGCACGCTTGACGAGCTGCGCCAGTGCCAGCGCTACAATGGGGCCGAGTGGCCCCGCCGCTGGCCGCTGGGACGCAATTGGGACTCCACCAAGACCGCACAGACGCTCCAGGACACGCCGCTGCGTCCGGTCAATATCGAGACGCTGCGCTGGTGGCTCGAGCAGGACGATACAACCCTCTGGCACCAGCTCCCCGAAGCCGAGGCCCCCCGCGCCCACTATGTCAATGTGCACCAGGGCTGTCCCGCCTGCGGCACCGCCATCTTCGCTCACCACGGCTACTATCCCTGGGTCCGCAGCCTGCTCCCCGCCGACTTCCGCTCCGAGTGCCCCAACTGCCATGCCGTGTTTCCCAGCAACGACCTACACAGCGGCGATTTTTCCAGCGGCGACTACGGCGATGACGGCTTTGGATACTTCGACCGCGACGGGCATCTCTTCCTCTTCGCCGCCTCGTATCGCCGCGACCTGGTCAACCTCTACAACAGCCCCATCGACCACCTAACCTCTCTGCTGCGAACCGAATTCGACCCACTGCTGGCCCGTCGCCTCGGGATAATGCTGCTGCGCTATGCCAGCGAAATTCTCAATCTAGCCGCGATCCCCCAGTTTCGACACGGCCCCTCGCAGGAAGTCGAAACGGCCTGGGATTGGGGCCAGCCCGATTGGAGTAGCGACCCCGAACCGATCGCCTCGCTCTTCCGCAAGGGCATGCTGCGCTACGCCATCGACGTACCCTCCATCGGTGCTTCGCTGGCGCTGGCCTACGACACGATCTGGCCCTGGCTCAAAGAAGACCGCGAGCTGGTCGCGCGCGCCCAGGCGCTGGGTCTGGCGCTCGCCCAACCAGCGGATGCGATCCGCTTGATCGAAGAAATGCTCGCCTCGCTGCTGCAATGCCTGCTCGACGGCGGCGGCCTCAGCAACATGCCGCGAGTCAGCGAGGGCGCACTGACCCTGATCCGCGGCCTCGACAGAGCCGATGCGCAGGACGCACTGGAGTGGCTCTACGACCGCGGCCCGGAGAAATTGCGCGGTTTCGGCACCAATGACTTCTTCCCCTGCGGCACCCCGCCCGAAGCCACCGGCGGCTACAACGACACCCACACCCGGGGACTCTTCGCCCTCGAATACCAGTTGCGCCAGCTGCGCCAGCGCCATCCGCAGGCCTACCCCGAATCCCTGTTTCCCTCGCTGCTGGACCCGAGCCGCGGACAGCGGATCATCCAGGCCCCCGCCGAAATCGCGCTGCTGGGGCGCATCCCCTTCCACTTTGGCGATGGAGGCTCCAGCGGCGTGCAGACGCCGCTGCACGATCGCGCCCCGCTCGACCCCCTGCCCGCTGCCACCAAAGCCCTGGCCGCCGAATATCTGGACGCAGATCCCCTCGCTGAATCGGCCCGGCAAAAACCGCTGGGCAATACCGTGCTCGACGGCGTCGGCATCGCGATCCTGCGCACAGACGAAAGGCCCGAGCGCGCCGCCGCCGGCATCGTCTATGGCGACGCACCCTATCACCGTCACCAGGACCTTCTCGATGTCCAGCTCTACGCCTACGACCGCCCGTTTATAAGCGATCTGGGCTATCCGCAGTCGTGGGCTAGCGTCCACTGCTGGGAGGGACACTGGGCCACGCACAATTCAGTGTGGTCGGTCGCCCCCGACCTGCATCCGCTCGAACTGCCCTTCGACACGCCGCAGCCCTTTCTCAAGGCCATAGCCGGGCGTGGACGCCTGGTGCGAATGCTGAGCAGCGCAGGACTGCAGGTCGCCGAAATCGAAGCCGAGCGTTGGGCCTGGCACCCTGCAGAGCAGCGCTGGTACAAGCCCGGGATCCATTTTCGCCGACTGATCGCCCTGGTCGAAACCGATGGCCAGGGCCTCGCGCT
>PBOD01000187.1 GCA_002724215.1 Gemmatimonadota bacterium
ACCCGCGCCAACTAATGCCGCTCCTGACAGGCCGCGGTATCACCTATGCTTCCCCGGTATCGTGGACGGCGCGACCAATCGACGAATGGCCATACACGAGAGCAGCGATCGCCAGCGTCGAAAGAACATTATGGTACGAGCCTGAATCCCTACCTGAGCAAGGCCGACCCCTATCCCATTGGTAGAAACGGGCGTTTTATGGTATTATCTAGCAGCCGCCCCCCGTGCGAAAGGACGCTCTATGCAACCTAGTGCCCGCGTTGCAACCCTCCTCCTCCTGCCCGCGCTTATNCATCTTTGCGCCCCGCGGGCTTCGGCCTGCGGCGGTTTCTTCTGCTCCAATTNCCCNATGAACCAGGTGGCCGAAAACATCCTTTTNATCCAGGGTGAGGGGACCGTCACCACCCACGTCCANCTCCAGTACAGCGGCAGCGCCTCGGACTTCGCCTGGATTCTACCGGTGCCCTCNGTGCCCGAACTGGCGATCAGTCACAATCAGATCTTCAACCAATTGCAGTGGACGACCCAGCCCGGCTTCCAGCTCAATTTCCAGGACGACGCTGGCTGCGGNTTCCCNCCGCTCTTCCGCACCCTCGACGGGGTCGCCGAAGCCGCTACGGACGACACCGGGGGCGTCGAAGTCGTCGCTCGCGAAGAGGTCGGTCCCTACGACACTGCCGTCATCACCTCCGAAGATCCCCAGGCCATCGTCAACTGGCTCGTCGATAATGGCTATCANCTCGGCGACCTCGGCATCGACCTGCTGATCCCCTATGTCGANAAAGGCTCCTACTTCCTGGCGCTNAGACTCNCCGCCGACCGCGAAGTCGGCGACCTNCAGCCCATCGCCNTGACNTACGCCGGCGAGGAGCCCTGCATCCCCATCCGCCTCACCGCCGTGGCCACCGCGCCCGATCTCGGCGTCATCGCCTGGATCCTCGGCGANCACCGCGCCATTCCGCGCAACTATTTGCACGTGCAGATCAACGAGGCGCTGATCGACTGGTTTAATGGCGGTTTCAACTATCCCGAGGTCGTCACCCAGGCCGCCAACGAGGCCGGGGGCCAGGCCTTCGTCACCGACTACGCCGGCTCGAGCAAGGTCGTCAGCAACTTCTTCTTCGGCGAATTNGACCTCGCCGCCCTGCGCCAGCAGCAACACCCCGCCGACTTCTTGTCCGCCGCGCTGCGCCAGGGCTTTCCGCGCGACGCGCAGATGCAGACCCTNATCCGCCGCCACATCCCCATGCCCGAAGTCGTAGTAACAGCAGGCGTACTCGAAGTCGTCTTCGGCGGTGATCGCGAGGCCTACGAGGAAATGCGCGAGGCCGGACTCCTCCAGGATCTGGCCGAGCGATCTTTCTACAACGACCTCCGCGCCTACGACCGCTATATCGAAGACCTGGCCTTTGACCCCAAGGCCTTTGCCGATGATCTCCAGCGCATTGTCGTCGAGCCTTTGCAAGNCGTANGGCAGCACTTCGCGGAAAAACCCTANCTGACTCGCCTCTACACCACGCTCTCNGCCGACGAGATGACCCTCGACCCGATATTCGGCTACAACCCCGATCTGCCCGAGGTCCCCAATCTCCGCTTTGCCGACGCGCGCTGGGAGTGCACCGACCCGGAAAACACTCCGCTAGAGGAATGGGAACTGGTGATCGCGCTGGGCGACGGTCGCGAGATTAGAACCAAACCTTTTGCGGATGGAGCAGGCCCTATCCCCCTGCCCATCGGCGAGCCGGCCGCCGCCGTCGTCGAGCACCTCCACACCTCCGGTCCCCCCACGACCATCCGNCGCCTCACCACCGTNACCGAGACCGGCGACGACGCCGGCCCCAGCGCCTGGTCGCTAGCACAAAACTATCCCAATCCCTTCAACTCCGGCACCGNCCTGCCCTTCGAGGCGCCCCGCGCCACCACCGCGGCGGCACTGCACATCTACAACCTGCTCGGCCAAAAGGTGCGCACTCTGGTCGCAGGCCCGGTCATCGCCGGCTATCACGAAGTCCGTTGGGACGGCCGCGACGAGCAGGGCCTGTTCGTCGCCAGCGGCGTCTACCTCTATCGCCTCGAGGTCGACTCGGTTGAGCTGACGCGCAAGCTGCTCTTCCTGCGCTAACCCGCATGTGCGCCGTCCTCTTAGTCTTGTGCCTCTGCCCCGCGCTCTGCGCCGCCGTCGACTTGCCCGACTCGAGCCTGGCGGCGCAGGTCCGGCAAGTCCTGGGCAAGGAGCGCAGCGCCTTGCGCCCGGACGACTTCGACGGCCTGCACTACTTCGAAGCCGACCGCAAGGGCATTGCCAGCNTAGAGGGCATCGCTTATCTCCACGATGTCGAGCTGCTGCAACTGGCCAACAACGCCATCGTCAACCTCACGCCCTTAGTCGGCCTGCAACATCTACAAAAACTCGACCTCCGCAACAATCAGATCAGCGACCTCACCCCCCTGGCCAAACTCACTCACCTNCGTGAACTCGCCCTCCAGAGCAATGCCATAACCGACCTCGCACCCCTCGCCGGCTCGCGCCATTTGCAACAACTGGCCCTGGGCGGTAACCCCNTCGCCGATCTCGCGCCNCTCGCCGACCTCAATGCGCTGACCCATCTCGAAGCAGCGAGCTGTGCCCTGAAAAATCTCGGTGCCCTTTCTTCGCTGCGCGCCCTGACCCATTGCAAAGCCGCCAACAACCAGATCGCCGACCTCGCACCGCTCTGGCCGCTCCGCCACTTGCGACTCCTCGACCTCTGGGGCAACCAGATTCGCGACCTCGCGCCGCTCTCCCAGTTGACCGATCTGCGCCATCTCAATCTCTCGACCAACAAAATTCGCGACCTGACGCCCCTGGCCAAGCTGGCGCATCTGCATACCCTCCGCCTGGACGACAATCAACTGGTCAACCTGAACGGCCTGGACGATCTCGGCGCCTTGGTAGAATTGCGCCTGTCAAAAAATCAGATTCGCGACCTCGCGCCCCTGGCCAAACTCTCTTTGCAAATTCTCGATCTGTCCCACAACCACATCAGCGACCTCGCGCCGCTACAAAATCAAACCGAACTCCACACCCTCATCCTCGCCGGCAATCAAATCGCCGACCTGACCCCCATCCTCAATCTACCGGCCTTAAAAATCCTCGAGGTATGGGACAATCCCCTCTCTGCTGCCTCGCTAGCGGCACATATTCCCGCCCAGCAACAATCAGCGATTACTGTCCACCACAAATAAATGGCCGCGGAGCCTATACTCCGCGGCCGTCGTTGGCTTGAGGTTAGCGCAGAAACGCCTACCTCACACCGCCACTTTCCACTGCCTCGCCGCCCACGCCGCCTCCATCCCCAACAAAGCCCGCACCCGCTCCTCCGTCCCCGGATGCGATCGCCACCACCTCATCCAACCCGCCTCTCCCTCGACCTCCCCTTCCGACGTATAAATAAATCGCAACCGCCGCATCACCCCCCGCACGTATTTGCCATATTCGCCCAGCTTGTGCAAAGCCGACGCCAACCCCCGCGGATCTCCACTCATCTCCGCCGCATCTAGATCCGCCATCCGCTCCCTAGTCCGCAGCAACCCCGCCTGCAACAACCCCGCTCCCAACGGCGCCAAGCCCACCAGCACTAACAACCCCCAGCCACCAACACTCCCCCCTCGCCAAAGAACAGCGACACCAACGCCAGCACCCACACCAACTGGCTCAAACCCCCGATCGCCTCGACGAACCCCCCCGCCGACAAACTCAATGCGCTATCGCGATTTTTCAGATGCGCAAACTCGTGCGCCAGCACCCCGCGCAACTCGCGCAAATCCAAAAGCCGCAACAGGCCCGTGCTCAACGCCACCACGCCCCGGCCGGCACCGATGGCAAAGGCATTGGGCATATCGGCTGGATAAACCAGCAACTCCGGCCGGGCAATACCCGCCCGCTGCGCCAGTTCGGCACCGACCCGATGTANCTGCNGCGCTTCCCAACGCGATNGCGGCCGCGCCCGGTGCATGCGCAGAATCAGCCCGGCCGTGCGCCTGAACAAAAGGCCGTTTAACAATATACCCGCGCCCANGACCAGCAATACGCCCACCCAGCCCAGCAGCGCGAAGGCAAANAGGGCAAAGAGCCCGACCAAACCTGCCATAATGGCAATGGACTGCAATTTGTACATGGCACATTCTCCAGCTAAAGCGTTTGCCCCATACAAACGCAAAGTGCGTGCCACGCCCTGAAAAAATACAAGATTCTGTTTTTATTGAAGTAAAGGNAAATAGGAAAAGGGATTNTGGCTGTCAGACTGTCAGCTGCTCAAGAGGCCAGTCCCGCGGTCAAATGCTCGTACACGCGATCTAGCCTCTCGTAGTCTACCACCTTCTGGCCCTCGGCATCGACCACGTAAAACGCGTCCTGNGCCCGCGCCGCTACCGTATTGATAATCGCCATGTGGATGTCGAGATCCAGTTCATCGACCAGATAGGCGATCCGGTAGAGCAGGCCCACATCATCGGGGGCGTCGATATCGATCACCGTATAGTGGGCCGAGATCTGGTTGTCGAAGACCACCTTCGGTGGCTGGTCGTAGTGCTGCTGCCGGCGACGCCGGTCCCAATTGCTGCTATAGCCCGCGATCAACTCGCGCGCTTTCAGTTGCAGCGAAATGACCTCCGCCAACCGCTCGCGCACCCGCTCCTGCTTCCACTCGGGCAGCGCCGGGCTGCCGTCGATATCGGTCACCTGAAAAATATCGACCACCACATCGTCNGCGCGGGTGTTGACATCGGCGCGCAGGATATTGATGTCGTTGACCGCCAGGGCGCCGCAGATCTTNGCCATCAACTGCCGCTGGTCGCGGGTGCAAATGGCGATCTCGGTATGCCCCTCCTGCTGCACCAACTGTATGTCGAAGGGATGCGCCTCGNCCAGACGGGCAATCATGTCCAGGTGCAATTCGACCTGTGCGCGGTCGTAGGCAACCAGGTAGCGCGGCGGCAGCGCATCGACATGCAGCTGCAAGTCAGCCACCTTTTGCGCCGGCCAGCGCCCGGTGACTTCCCTGAGGTGCTCGCCGAGCAAATAGTGGGCGCGCTGCTGGTCNTCGAGCGCCTGGATGCCGGATCGCAACTGATCGGCCGTCTTGTTGTAGAGCTCCCACAACAGCGCACCCTGCCAGTCGGTCCAGGCGTCGGGCGCGACCGCCGACAAGTCGGCGTAGGAGACCAGATAGAGCGCCTGCAACCACTCCATATTGGCGAAGATACCGGCGAATTCGGCAATCATCGCGTAGTCGTCAAGATCGCGGCGGCGNGAGATCATCACCATGTCCTGGTGGTGCTCGACCAGAAACAACAGCGCCGCCCGNTCGTCCTCANNGAGCCCCATCCGCTCGCCCAACTCTGCGGTCATCTCGATGCCGCTGGCGATGTGGTCGTCGCGCTTCCACTTGCCTATGTCGTGCAAAAGCACCGCGAAGAACAGCAAATCACGCCGCTCAAANCCGGCGAGGAGCTCCGCCAATGGGCCCCCTTGCTGGCCTAGCGCCTCTAGATTCTCCAGCGCGACCAGGGTGTGNTCGTCAACGGTGTAGATATGGTAAATATCATACTGCACTAGGCAGGTCAGCCCCCCGAACTCGGGTAGATAGGCGCCCAACNCCCCCAGATCGTGCAGCCGCCGCAGCGTCAGCGCGGTGCGGTATTTGCGCTTGAGAATCTTGAGAAAAGTGTTGCGAGCCTCGGACGAGCGGCGCACCGAATCGTCGATCAGGTGCAGACAGGCGCGCACCGTNCGCTGAGCCTCCTCGCTCAACTCGAGATTTTTCATCTGCGCGGTGAGGAACAAACTCAGTAAGCGCTCGGGCTTTTCGGCGAAGTAGTCCTCCCCGTCGGCGAGGACNANTTCGCCGTCGATCGCGGCCACCCCGCGCTCGAGGTACATGCTGCGGCTGCTATTGCGCGGTTTGCGGTTCAGCCGTTTGAAGGCCAGCTCGACCAGGTGGTAGACCGTGCGCGCGTGTAGGTAGTAGTCGCGCATAAAGCGCTCCGCCGCCAGNTCCTGGCCCNCGTCCACATAGCCCATCTCGGCGGCGATCTGCGGCTTGAGGTCGTGATCGAGCACATCGCGTTTGCGCCCCACCGCGAAGTGCAGTTCGTGCCGCACGCGCCAGAGGAAAGCGCGGCTGCGTGCCAGGCTCTCGACATCGCCCACGTCGAGAAACTGGCCCCATAGAGCGTCGATCGCAGACGATCTGGCTCGAGCTTTGAGCGCCCACTCAAAGACCTGCATCTCGCGCAACCCGCCCGGGCTCTCCTTGACATTGGGCTCCAATAGCTGCACCGACTGCCGCGCCTCAATCCGCTGCAGGCGCCAGTTGTTGAGCCGGGTCACCGTGCGCTTGGGCACCTTCTTGTAAAGCCGCGCCAAAAACTCGACGTATAGACTCTCGTCGCCGGCGAGCAGCCGCCCGTCCATCATCGCGGTACACGACTCGAGGTCTTCGCGCGCATAACGAGCCACCTCGCCCAACGTGCGGCTGCTATGCCCGACCTCGNAGGCCATATCCCACAACGGATTGAGCACCCCGGAGATAAACTCCGGGCTCTTGTCCTCATCCTTTTCGAAGAGGAATAGTAAATCGACGTCGGAGTGCGGGGCCATTTCACCGCGGCCATAGCCGCCCAGCGCCACCAGCGCGTGCCGGCCCCTGGCCTGAGCGGCGGCGCGCTGATACGTCGCGCCCACCACTGCGTCCATTGCCACGNCGATGCGCGCCGCGATCTCGCGCCCATCGGCGCCGGCCTGGTGGTCGGCCCTTATCTCCTGCAGTGCCTCCTGCCACAAAGGCCGCAAAACTTNGCCGAGTAGCCCNACCGGAACGTCCTGCANCTTGCCCGCGATGTCTTGCTGTAGTTGCATCGTCAGCGCCCGCTCCGAGTTTTGCCGCGACCGGGCTTGCGAGCCGCNTTTTGCCNCGACGCTTTTTTTGTCGCCCTGCGCGNCGGGGCTTTAANCGCCGACTTCTTCACANCTTGCNGCGATGCCTNCTTCTTTGCCGGGCGCCGCTTTGCGTCGAGTACTACANCCAGCACCTCGTCGATATGCTCGACCAGCACAAAGCGCAAGCGGCGGCGGATCGCCCCCGGCACGTCGTCNAGATCGGCTTGATTGCGCTTGGGCAGCACTACGGTNCGGATGCCCGCCCGCTGCGCCGCCAGTACCTTGTCGCGAATTCCGCCCACCGGCAGCACCCGCCCGCGCAGCGTGATCTCCCCAGTCATCGCCACCCCGTTTTTTACCGGCCGCCCCGTAAAGAGCGACACCAGCGCCGAGATCAGCGCGATGCCGGCCGAAGGCCCCTCCTTGGGCGTCGCGCCCGCCGGCACGTGCAGGTGGATATCCGACTCGTCGAAGGTCTTGAAGTCTATCTTTAGCGGTCCGGCACTGGCCCTGAGCCAGCTCAGTGCCGCCCGCGCCGACTCCTGCATCACATCGCCGAGCTGGCCGGTGAGAATCAGCTGTTTGCGCCCCGGCATGCGCGTCGCCTCGATAAAGAGGATCTCGCCCCCCGCCGCTGTCGCCGCCAGCCCCGTGGCCACGCCCACTTCGGCACGCCCCCCTGCACTCTCGTAAAAAAAAGGCGCGGCGCCCAGTAGGCCCTCCAGATCCCGCTCCTCAACCTTGATCCGCCGCTTGCGCCCCTCGACGAATTTGCGCGCGGTCTTGCGGCAGATCGTCCCCAGAGCGCGCTCGAGGTTGCGCAGCCCCGCCTCGCGCGTGTAGTCCTCGATCAGCCGCTGGAGCGCTGTATCGCCGATCGCTAGGTGGCTGTCGTCGATGCCGTGCTCCAGCAATTGTCGCGGCAACAGGTGCTGCCGGGCGATCTGCGCTTTCTCCTCGGGCGTATAGCCCGACAGCGGAATCTCCTCCATCCGATCGCGCAGGGGGCCCGGCACCGGGTCGAGCAGATTGGCGGTGGCGATAAACACGACCTTCGACAGATCGAAGGGGACGTCGAGATAGTGATCGGCAAAGGTGTTGTTCTGCGCCGGGTCCAGTACTTCCAACAGCGCCGCCGCCGGGTCGCCGCGAAAATCCGCGCCCAGCTTGTCGATCTCGTCGAGCATAAAGACCGGGTTGTTGGTGCCTGCCTTGCGCAAGCCCTGCACGATGCGGCCGGGCAGCGCCCCAACATAGGTGCGGCGGTGGCCGCGGATCTCGGATTCGTCGTGGACTCCGCCCAGGGAGATCCGCACGAACTTGCGCCCCAAAGCCCGCGCAATCGACTGCCCCAAAGAGGTCTTGCCCACCCCCGGCGGCCCCACGAAGCACAGAATCGGGCCCTTCATCTCCTGACGCAGGGTCCGCACCGCCAGGTATTCGAGTACCCGCTCCTTGATCTTGTCGAGCCCGTAGTGATCCTCGTCGAGGATCCGCGCCGCCGCGCCAATATCGAGATCTTCGGGCGTCTCCCTGCTCCAGGGCAATTCGATCATCCAGTCGAGATATGTGCGGATTACCGAATACTCGGGTGAGGCCTGCTGCATCTTCTCCATCCGCGACAATTCGCGGGTGGCGGCCTCAAAGGCTTCCGCGCTCAGCCCCGCCGCTTCGATCTTCTCGCGCAGCTCGTCGGCCTCGGCCAGCATCGGATCCGAGCCGCTCAACTCCTTCTGGATTTGTCGCAATTGCTCGCGCAGGAAATACTCGCGCTGCGACTTGCCTAGCTTCTCCTGAACCTGGGTCTGGATCTGGTTGCCGACTTCGAGGATATCCAGCTCGCGCGCCAAAAGCTCGGTCAGGTACTCGAGCCGCGCCTCGATCTCCAGCGCCTCGACCAAGCGCTGGTGCTCCTCGATCTGCAGGTCGAGATTGGAGGCGATAAAGTCCGACAGCCGGCCAGGATGATCGATATTGACGACCATGATCTGCAACTCGTCGGGCAAGTGCGGCAACATCTTAACCATCGACTGGAATTGCTGGTGTACCGAGCGACTCATCGCCTGCACCGCCATCGACTGCGGGTCGCCCCGATCCTCGATCGGCTGCAGCACCGCGCGCAGATGGGGCTCGCGTTGCGCCACCTCGGCAAGCCGGGCCCGACTCACGCCCTGGACGATCAGCCGCACCGATCCGTCGGGCAGCCGCCAGACCTTGTGAATCCTGGCGATCGCCCCGACGGCGTAGAACCCTTCGGGCTCGGGGTCTTCGACCTCTGGATCTTTTTGCGCGAAGATGCCGACCAGATTGTCGTCCCCCTCAGCCGCCTCGATCACCGCTATCGTCTGCGGGCGCGACGCGGTCAGCTGTTGCGGCATGTAGGGATATACAACGCTATTGCGCAGCGGAAAAACGCCAAGTTCGGCGGGAATCTCCCGGCCCGATTCCGGGCTTTCGCTCTCGCTCAACTCATGCTCTCCCACCCCCGGTCGCGGCCGAGGCGGCTGTGGACAATACTCACTTAACTATATACAGTAGTTAAGCTTAGAAGTTGATACGGAAGGTGTCAAGAGCTGGGCGCGGATCTCGCCCGGCCCAAACAACACACCCGCCATCGCAGCGCTCGCCGCGATAAAATTGACAGGATCAAGCGCTTTGTGTTTCGTTAGCAACGACTCTTAACCAAAGGACTGCGATGGGAGAGGAATTTACCCCCCAATCCAACCGCGCCATCCTCATCGGCGTCGCCCTGCCCGGCATGCCCTCCTGGGAGGCCGAAGATTCGCTCGACGAGCTGGGGCGCCTTGCCGACACCGCCGAGCTGGCCGCCGTCGATCGCATCATCCAACCGCGCCGCCGCATCGATCCCGCCCAGTATATCGGCAAGGGCAAGGCCGCAGAGCTCAAACAACTGGCCATTGAGCGCGAAGCCGATATGATCGTCTTCGACAACGATCTCTCCCCCGCGCAGATGCGCAACCTGGAAAACATCATCAAGCGCCGCATCCTCGACCGCAGTGCCGTGATCCTGGACATCTTCTCGCGCCACGCGCGCACCCACACCGCGCAAATCCAGGTCGAGTTAGCCCAGCTCAATTATTTGTTGCCGCGCCTGACCCGCTACTGGACCCATCTCTCGCGCCAGGCCGGCGGCGGCGCCATCCGCGGCATGGGCTCGGCCGGCGTGCGCGGCCCGGGCGAAACCCAGCTCGAAATCGACCGCCGCCTGATTCGCCGCCAGATCAACACCCTGCAAGCCAAGCTCAAAAAAATCGGCAAGCAAATGGAGACCACCCGCAAAAATCGCTCCGGGATCTTCAAGGTCGCCTTAGTCGGCTATACCAATGCCGGCAAATCCACCCTGATGCGCGCGCTGTCAGGCTCCGATGTTTTGGTCCAGGACCAGCTCTTCGCCACCCTCGATTCGACCACCCGCGCCGTCGATCTCGACTCGCGGCACAAGATTCTGCTCACCGATACCGTCGGCTTTATCAAGCGCCTGCCGCACCACCTCTTCGCCTCGTTCCGCGCCACGCTCGAAGAAGCCGTCGAAGCCGACCTCCTGCTCCACGTCGTCGATCTGAGCTTCCCCCACTGCGAATCGCAGATCGACACCGTCAATAAAGTGCTGCTCGACCTCGGCCTCGAAGACCGCCCGACCCTCACGGTCTACAACAAAGCCGATCAGGTCGATCCCGGCCGCGCAGAGCAGACCATCGCCGCCTACGCCACGCACGAACACGCCATTGCCGTCTCCGCCGCCAAACGCCTCAACCTCGACGCCCTGCGCGAGAAGATCCTCTCCTACAGCGTCGCCGAAGAACTCACCCTCGACCTCCAGGTGCCCCAGGCCGAAGGCCGCTTACTGGCCCATTTGCACCAGCAGGGCGAGATCCTGGAGGAATCCTATATCGACAACGAAGTGTGCCTGCGCGTGCGGCTGGAGAAGACCTGGGCCGAGCGCTGGCAACTGCAGCGCTTTATCGCCAACTGAGCTTATCTGGCCGCCAAAATGCCCTGAGCCACCGCGTCGTCGATCAGTTGGCGCGCAAATTCCCACAGCGCCGGCGCGCCGTCTGCGATGTGCTTATTGCGCTCGATTACCTGCGCCTTAACCACACCGTGTTTCTGCCACGCCGCTCCTTGCGTGTGATAGTTGAGCAATAGCGGCTGCAGCCTGTCGAGCGCCGCCGCGTAGCGCGCCTCGGCGCTGTGCCGCTCTTCGAATTCGTCCCACAGCGCGCGATAGGCCACCGCCTGATCCTCCGGCAACAAATTAAACAAGCGCTCCGCCGCCCTTTGCTCGCGCTCCTCCTTGTCGAGATTGGCCTGCGCATCGTAGGTGAAGGTGTCACCCGCGTCGATCTCTACTACGTCGTGGATCAGCAGCATCTTGAGGACCTTGAGTACATCGACCTCCTCGGCCGCGTGCTCAACCAGCAACATCGCCATCAGGCAAATGTGCCACGAGTGCTCGGCGTCGTTTTCGCGGCGGCGGTCGCCCAATAGCAACGACTGGCGAAAGACCTGCTTGAGTTGTTCGACTTCCATCGCGAAACTCAGCTGGGTTGCGAGGCGCTCCCTATCCATTTTTTGCTCCCGATTGTGATCGCACAACATGACAGTGGCCACGTGGCCGGTATAGGCGATATCAGGCCGGGTCCGCGATCCCGGCGAGAATGATATCGCGCTGATCTTGCGGCTCGTAATACGCCCCGGGCGCGCCGTCCGGGCCGATATCGCCCATCAGCCGCCGCTGCCGCGGGGTCAGGCGCGCCAGCACCTCCGCCGGCGCCCTGACATAATCCCAGGGCCGCGTCCACAACTGCCCGTAGCGGAAGGTGACGCTGCGCCGGACCGCCGCGCTTGCATTGGGGGCGACCGCGTGCCACAAGCCGTAGGTGAAGATCACCGCGTCACCCGCCGCCGCAGTAAGCTGAATCCCGCCCTTGGGCCATTCCGCCAAACCACCCTCGGGAAAATCCCGGCGGTGGCTACCCGGTACGCAGCAGAAGTTGCCGCGATTTTCTGCGAATACATCGGTGAGGAAATACTGGATCTTGAAGTTGAGCGGCTGGCTGTCCGGCTCGAGGCGAAAATTGCGCAGCGCCGGGCCGCCGTCGGTGTGCCAGGCGAAGGGCATCTCGCTGCTTCGATAGCGGACGTAGAGCACCGTGCCCATGACCTGGAGATAGGGCCCCAGCAGATCGACAATAATGCCGAAGGTCTGCGGATGGTCGAGCAATGAGTCGAAGGCGCGCGACCGCT